>VGML01000141.1 GCA_016866415.1 Bacteroidota bacterium
GTTGTTTGTTACGTTCAAAATCCTCTACTAATTTAGTCGCTGAAACAATTTTCCGGCTGCTGTATGCCGGAAATAAATTTCCCATTAAATCTTCCATGAAACCCTCAACCAATGGTGGTGAAGGCAAATTAGACTTTGAAATGTGACGCTCAAATAATTTTGAAATGAACTCGTTCGAATGCATGGATCAATGAATTACGCCTGCGGCTACAGTATTGTTTGTGTTTTCGTTGATCAGAATAAAAGCTCCTGTTTTTCGATTTCTCCAATACGAATCGTAGCTAACCGACTCAGCTGTTTTGATATTCACTTTACAGAAGTCATTCAAATTCATAGTGCCGTCACTTGGAACTTCATCAAACGAATGAATATCGATTTTCGCTTCAAGTTCTTTGATAACTGCTTTTGAGCGGAAGCTGTTTTGTTGAAATAGTAATTTCTGACCACTTTGATATGCTTTGTTATCCATCCAGCAAATTGTTGCCTCAATGAAATTGTCTGAATTTGGAAGTTCGTTTAATTTTACAATGGTGCTGCCACGACTCACATCAAAATCTTCCGATAAATGAATAACGATTGGATCACCTTCCATAGCTTCCTCCAACTCAATTTGAAATTTTTCAATTTTCTCAATGGTAGTTGAAACATCCAACGGTAAAATTTGAACTCGATCTCCCTTTCGAAGTGAACCACTCAATACACTTCCCGCGTATCCACGATAATCATGCAGTTCATCGGTTTGTGGTCGAATGACATATTGCACTTGAAAACGCGCTTCTTTCTGATCGTTTTCTTCAGCAACTGGAACATTTTCTAAAAATTCAAAAAGAGATTCTCCTTTGAACCAAGCTAAATTTTCGGAAGATTTTACCACATTGTCTCCAGCAAGCGCACTCACGGGAATAAAAGATATCTTCTCCAATCCTATCTTCTTTGAAAACTTTAAGTAATCACTCTTAATTTCTTCAAAAACAGATTTTTTGTATTCAACTAAATCCATTTTATTGACACAAATTAAGATATGTGGTATTCCCAAAATAGCTGAAATAATGCTATGTCTTTTTGTTTGATCCGTAATTCCGTTTCGAGCATCAATTAAGATGATTGCCAAGTCTGCATTTGACGCGCCAGTAAACATGTTTCGAGTGTATTGCGCATGTCCTGGAGTATCTGCAATGATAAACTTTCGTTTTTCCGTTGTAAAATACTTGTAGGCAACATCAATTGTGATTCCTTGTTCGCGTTCTGCTCGTAATCCATCTGTTAGCAGTGCCAAATCTATTTCGGTATCAACTCCTGTTGATTTACTTTGTCTTGTCAAAGTTTCGATAATATCTGTAGAAATCGACTTGCTGTCATAGAGCAAACGACCAATTAAGGTGCTTTTGCCGTCATCTACATTTCCTGCCGTAAAAAATCTTAGTAGTTCCATCTTTTTAGTTAAAAGTTTTAAAGTGAATAACTAAATGTTAATACTTAAAAGCAATTCTTAATTCTAAATTCTAAAAATACCCCCCCTTTTTCCTATCTTCCATTGCGGCTTCGCTCACGCGATCATCCATTCTGGTAGCTCCGCGCTCTGAAATTTTTGTTTCTTTAATTTCCATAATGATGTCGTCAACGGTATAAGCTTCGCTTTCAACAGCTGCCGTGCAGGTCATATCTCCTACCGTGCGGTATCTCACGTTTCTTTTCACAATTACGTCATCCGCATCGAGTTGAACAAATTCATTGACATTCATCAACTGACCATGCTCTGTCAAAATACATTCTCGTTCGTGCGTAAAATAAATCGATGGTAATTCAATTTGTTCTCTTTTGATGTAATTCCAAACGTCTAATTCGGTCCAATTGGAAATCGGAAACACGCGCACATTCTCACCTTTGTCGATTTTACCATTGTAAATGTTCCACAATTCTGGCCGTTGTTTTTTCGGATCCCACTGACCAAATTCGTCGCGAACGGAGAAAATACGCTCTTTTGCTCGTGCCTTTTCCTCATCACGGCGAGCTCCTCCAATGCACGCATCGAACTCAAATTCTTCGATGACATCTAAAAGCGTATAAGTTTGTAAACCATTTCTACTTGGAAATTTACCTTTACCGTCTTGCAGATTTTTTGCCTTAATGGTGTCTTCAACCTTTCTTACGATTAATCGCTCACCCAATTTTTCTGCCAAATTATCACGAAACGTAAGCGCCTCTTCAAAATTGTGACCAGTATCCACATGAACCAATGGAAATGGAAACTTTCCTGGGCGAAAAGCCTTCAACGCTAAATGCACCAAACAAATACTATCTTTTCCACCGCTAAACAGCAACGCAGGTCGATCAAACTGGCCAGCGACTTCACGCAGGATGTAAATAGCTTCAGCTTCTAATTGATCTAGGTAATCTTTCATTTTTTATTTTTTATTTTTTGATGTTAGGATATTAGGAGTTTAGGACAAATGACTTGAGGACAATTGGAAAATTCTAAATTCATAATTCTAAATTCTGCATTCTTCATTCTACATTCTCAACTAACCATGCAATCCACACTCTTTCTTACTCTGTTCTTCCCACCACCAGCGACCGGCACGAAAATCCTCGCCCTCTTTAATTGCTCGTGTGCAAGGCTGACAACCGATACTCACAAAACCTTTATCGTGTAAAACATTGTAGGGAATATTATATTTTTTTATTTCAGCTTTCACTTCCTCTAATGACCAATTTGCGAGTGGATTTACTTTTTGAATCTGTCGAGACTCATCAAATGCAACAATTGGAAGTGCTTTTCGGTTTTCTGAATGTTCGGATCGAAGTCCAGTAATCCAGCACTCAACGCCTTGCAATGCACGATTTAATGGTTCTACCTTGCGAATGGCACAGCATTCCTTTCTGTTTTCAAGCGACTCATAAAAACTACTCGGTCCTTTTTTTGTCACTAAAGACTCAACACTTTTAAAATCGGGGAAATAAACCTCAATATCTTTTTTATAACGCTCGCGTGTGCTATTCAAAACACTGTATGTCTCAGGAAAAATTCGACCTGTATCTAATGTAAAAACGCGAATTGGTAAATCGTTGGAAAAAATATGATGCGTAATCACTTGGTCTTCCCAACTCAAACTCGTTGAAAAAGCGACTTTATTCGGAAACAGGGTTGTTAATTCCCCGAGTAATTCTGAAATTGATAAATTTTCTAACTGAACAGAATTCATGATACTTTAATTTTTTTTCGTTGCGTCGTAGATAAAATGCCAATCAGCATGAGATAACTGAATTTCATCCGCCGTCGCTGCGTTTCGAATTCGCTCTTTGTTCAAACTCCCGATAATTGGAAGCGCTCCGAGTTTATAAATCCAGGCCACAGCCACTTGTTCGATATTTGAATTGTATTTTTCCGAAACAATTTGAAGCCGCTCACGAACTGCAACAGCAAAAGAGTCCTTACCTGTTAAGATATTTCCATCTGCTAAAGGTCCAAAAGCCATGGGTTTGGAGTAATTTTCTTTGATAAAGTCAATGCGACCATCCTCTAAAGCTTGTGTATTGAGCAAGTTTAATTCAAAGTGATTCGTTACAACCTCATTTGATAAACGAGAAGCAATTAATTTATGTTGCTGAACATTGAAATTACTCACTCCAATGTGTTTCACTTTGCCACGAATTTGCAGCGAAGTCAAGGTTGAAGCTACAGCATCAATATTAATCAACGGATCAAAATCATGAATAAGAAGTACATCTAAATAATCTGTATTCAAGTTTTTCAGTGATAAATCGATTTGCTCTTTCAAACTCTTTTCGGTCAATTCGCGATATTCAAAAGAACCATTCGACTGTTTCTTACGAATACCGATTTTAGAAAATAGCACTATATCACTTCTTTCAATACCTAATTCTTGAATTGCACTTCCAAAAAGCGCTTCAATTTTACCATTTCCATAAATCGGGGAAATGTCAAACGCATTTATTCCTAAATCAAGAGTAAATTGAATAATTTCTTTCAATTTGGGAACATTCAAATCTTCTTCCTTTCCCCAACGCCAAAAACTATAAATAGCACTTGATGTTTCTGGACCTGAATCACTTAAAAATACTTTTTTCATCATAGAATAGCTTTAATTAATGTCCTTAAACTGATAAGAATAATTAGTATACCGACTAAAATTAGTCCTTTTTTTATTGGGATTTTATTCGAAAGATAAATTGATCCGGGCGCCGCGATCATACCACCTATGACCAAGCCAATAATTACTTGCCAATGACTTAACCCAATCACAAAGAAGAATGTAATGGAACTAACTACAGCTACAAAGAACTTTGCTAAATGAGCGGATCCTACTGCATATCTTAAATGCCTTCCTCCAGCTAAAAGCGAGCTCGTAACGATTGGCCCCCACCCGCCACCTCCAACACTGTCCAAAAATCCACCAGAGAATGCTATTGGGTATAAACGTGTTATTTTTTTCTTGTTTTTTGGTTTTTTGAAAGCGCGTAAAATTATTATAATTCCAAGTGTTAGAGTATAAATGGCTACAATTGGCTTTATAACACTAAAATATTCTTTACTAACAAAGGATACAGTTATAACACCTATAACTGTACCAAGTATACCTGGCCAAACAAGAGACCGAAATAATTTCATATTAATATTCTTAAATCTCATATAAACAAGGCTCGAAGATCCAGTTGTGAAAATTTCGGATGCATGCATGCTTGCACTCGCGATCGCAGGTGTAATACCGGGTATTCCTGCTCCTGTTAGAAAGGTTGTTACCGAGACTCCGTAAGCCATACCTAATGCTCCATCAATCATTTGTGCTATAAATCCAAAGAGTATATATTTCCAAAAATTGGCATCTAAATTTTCTTTAATATCCTGAGTTAAATGTATTATGTCTTTATATGGTAAATAAGAAAGTAATAAGTGTCCAACAATCATTGTAACTATTATTAAGAGGGAATAGATACTTGCTTTTTTTACTCTTTTTTTAAGTTTAACATCTTTTGCTTCTTCCTGAATTTCTTGCTTGGTTAAACGGTCTAATGTTTTTATTTTCGAAGAAATATCCCCCTTGAGTTTTGTTCGTATTTCATAAAGGTTTTCAAGTACCTCATTGGTTTCCTCAGGAAACGAGTCTACTAATATTTCTTTGATACGTTTTGCCATAGTTGGCGATTTTCCGTTGGTAGAAATACCAATTTTAAGGTTTCCTTTTGAAACTACAGAACCTAGATAAAAGTCGCATAGCTCAGGTTTGTCTGCAGCATTGTAAAGCAATCCTTTTGCGTTAGCCACTTTTTTAAGTTCAGCAGAAAGTTCTTTGTCGTTTAGCGCAGTAATCACAACCTGTATTCCTTCCAACTGCTTTTCCTCGAATGAACCATGAATGATTTCAACGGTTGATTGCCTTTTCAAAAATTCAAGTGTGCTTTCTGCATACTCTTTTGCAACAATCCGCACGAATGCTTTTGGGGAATTACTGTAAAGTGCAGTCATTTTCTCCAAAGCCACTTCTCCACCACCAACAATCAAAAAGCGAAGTTCGTTTCCTTTGAGGAAAATTGGGAAGAGGTTGTTCGTTTGATTGATTCCTTTCATTTAAAAATTCAATTGTAGTTGTAAACCTAAAATATGTTGTAAATAATCAATGTTCG
>VGML01000142.1 GCA_016866415.1 Bacteroidota bacterium
ACTTACCAAAGCGGTCTAACCATTTTTGCATTCCCAAAATTAAGTAAAGATTAAGAAAAAATTAAGCTGTTTTTAATTTTGAATTTGAGAAATAGATTTGTAAAAGAAGATTTATTTTCTCGTAATATCCATCCAATTCTTGGCATCAAGCATCTAAGCTATGTTTGTTTAAACTATGCCCGATCAGCCAATTCCTTTGAAAGTTATTAGAATCCATTATTGATAAATCTTCGTCTTTTGCGATAAGATAAATGATGCTTTAATTGTAAATGTTCTTAACCATAATTATTTCAAAAAATTTTACAAAACATAAAAAATCAAGCTCTCAAAACTATCTTTGTGCTTTACTTTTTATAAATTAAACTCAAATCTAGAAAATGTATCAATTATTTAGAATCATTTTATTTCTTTCTTTTATCGTTTTGTCTTTAAAGTTTAATGCTCAAGCGAATCTAACAATTCAAAATAATTCCAAGCGCTTAATGACAGTTAAAGTAATGAAAGGATACGGAGAAGGAGATTTATACAAAACGGTTTCTATCGACGCATTCGGTAGCAGAACGATTTATTTCACTGAAAGTGGTTACTATTTTACAAAGTCGAAAGCTGTTTTATCAGGTAAAGACCCAATTTATAGAAAAGGAGATCCTTTTGATGTTCGGAATGATTCATTTGGCTATTCAGAATTAATTTTAACCTTTTCAATAACAGAATCAAATGTGCCAAAGGCTTCGGGAGGCCGACAAATATCAAAATCTGAATTTGATAAAAATTAAATGCATAGTATCCTAAAAATTATTTTAATTGGGCTTTTAGTCGGTTGTCTTTTTAATATGCCATACGGGTATTTCCAATTCGTTCGATTTACTTCCTTTATAGGATTTGGTTATTTTGCATATAAATCTTTTGTAGAACAAAATAAATTCGATGCTATTCTATTCGTACTTTTAGCTCTTCTTTTTCAACCATTTGAAAAAATTGCTTTAGGTAGACTACTTTGGAATATTGTTGATATTACTGTAGCACTATATTTAATATTGGGGTTAACTAAAAAAACTAACGCGAAAAGTAATTAATTAATTCGGTTTTCTTGGTGCAACTCTCTTTCACCACTATTCCCCGACTCGCGATTAAAAAAGTCAATTGATTTTCCAAGCATAAATCGATGTCATGCGTGGAAAGAACGATGCACTTTTGTTTTTCAGCGGCAATTTTGATTAACAATTCCAATAATTTCTGTCGATTGATGAAATCCAAAAAGGCGGTTGGTTCGTCCATTAAAATGATTGGCGTTTCTTGAATTAAGGCTCGTGCAACTGAACAAATTTGACGTTCACCGTCACTTATTTCAGTGGTGCTTTTTGAGAGTAAATAGTTAATTTGAAGTTCCTCCGAAATTTCGTTGACGAAAGTTTTATCCGTTTCACTTAATTTTCCAGTTAAGGATGTGTAAGGCGCGCGACCTAACATCAAATAATCCAAAACGGACAGGAATTCAACGCCGTCGAATTTACTTTCCACAAAAGCAATCAAACGAGCCAGTTGGTTGCGAGACAGATTCTTTAGTGAAATATCTTCGTAGCGAATATCTCCGGAAATCAACGGAATTAACTTCGTCATCGATTGCAAAAGCGTCGACTTCCCTACCCCATTTCTTCCAACTAGCGCATAGACTTTTCCCTCCTGTAAATTGAGAGAATCAA
The DNA here is from genome assembly GCA_016866415.1 of Bacteroidota bacterium. Classification (GTDB taxonomy): domain Bacteria; phylum Bacteroidota; class Bacteroidia; order Flavobacteriales_D; family Crocinitomicaceae; genus UBA952. The sequence goes on from VGML01000142.1 coordinate 1,704, forward strand.
TTTTCAAGAGCGTTTGCTTGTATCCTATTTCCGTTTGGTTGAATTGAATCATTTGATTTTTCGCATTAAAAGAAATACTACAAATGGCGCACCGATTAAGGAAGTCAACACGTTAATTGGTAAAGCAATCCGACCTTCCATCAATTGAATTAACGCGTCACACAAAAGCAAAAAGATCGCTCCAATCAATAAATTACCAATAACCAACCATACGTGATTTTGTGTCCGAAAAATGATCCGTGTCAAATTTGGAATCGCTAAACCGACAAACGCAATCGGTCCGCAAAAAGCAGTAATCAGTCCAGCAAAAAGCGCAGTGATAGCCATTAACAAAAATCGTGTTTGCATGACATTCAATCCCAAAACCTCAGCGGGTTTTTCTCCAATCACCAACAAATTCAAAGGTTTCACGAGAACAAAAGTTAAACCCAGCCCAAGTAAAAAAACAACCCCAATCACCGGAAGCTGACTAAATTCAACTTGCTGCAAAGAACCCATCGACCACATCGTGTAAGATTTCAACTTTTCAGCTGCGGCCAACGATTCTAAGAGTGAAACAATCGCCGACGTAAAACTTCCAAACATCAATCCAACGAGCAACAACGAAATTTGCGACTTCAACCTAAATGCAAGAGCCATCATCAAAAGCCCAGAAAGTAATGCTCCTATCAAGCCTGCTCCTATCAAGCCGAATTCCGTTTCAAACAAATGAAAACCAGTCATCAGCGACAAAGCAACTAGCAAACTCGCCCCTGAATTAATTCCCAAAACATACGGCCCAGCGAGTGGATTTCTGAACAAGGTTTGCATCAACATTCCTGATATAGCTAGTCCACTTCCCGCAATCATCGTTATCAATAATCTGGGAATGCGAAACTCACGCGCCAACAATTCATTCGTCGAAAGATCAGAAACATCTTGTGGAAAATAATCGGAAAAGGACAAGGCAATTTGACCCGAATTCAAGTGAAAATAAATGGCAATCGGCAAAAGAGCCGAAATAACCAGAATGTATATTAGAATTCGTTTATTAATCACTCAACCAGACTAAAAAAATGCAATTGATCTAAATTGATTTCATTTGCAATATAGTAATAATCCTCTAAAATCAAGTGAGGCTGAATGGAACCCAATTCCCAAAACTTATTCAAATTTTTCGCTGTGCAATAGATTTTCGCTTTCGAGAAAAATGGTAAATACTTCGATTTTGGACTTGCTTGAAGAATGTCTCTTCTAGTCGCAAAACCGGGATTCAACCAAATTTGAACGTCCGCAGTCGATGAAACGATTTTTTCCCTTGACAACTCCAAACTACCCGTTCCTTTGGAATTTTGATAAATGTAATTGATACCTGCATCCTTGAACATCATTGCTTGAAAACTAATTCCGGCGGGCGCATACCAATAGTCGTTGATGAAATTTCCGGAAATAACTTTTTGAGATGAAGTCGATTTTACTTTCTTTTGAATGGCGCGATATTCATGAACGATTTCTTTGAAAATTTCCTTCGCACGATTTTGTTTTCCTGTCAAATAACCAAAAAGAAGTATCCATTCCGCTCTGCCCAAGGGATGCGTTTCCCGCCAATCAAAATTTGGAATGCATTTCACACCCATTTTTTTCAATCGCTCAGCCTGTTTGAATTCCCCGGAAAATGCACTGTAAATTAAATAGTTGGTTTTACAAAATACTATTCGTTCAATCGATAATTGTTCTTCTGCCCCAATCGAAATAGTTTCTCCTAATTTAATTTGATTTAAAATTTTCGAATCGTAAACCAATTTTTCATCCGCGACTGCAACAACTGAATTCTGTTCTTTCAAAACACTGAGCATTCCCAAATGCGTTGCGGAAAAAGCAGCAATTTTTGAGTTCTGTTTTGACTTAGATGCAAAAGCTAAACGCTCTAAAACTTTTTTTCGATCTGGATGAATAATTTGAATGATTGTAGAGTCTTGTCGCTCCTCGATTCTCAGCCATTGACTGAATTCACAGCTATTTTTGGATTTTTGAAAATCTTGTTTCGAATTTTCCGACTGAGTTGAACAGGAAAAAATGACGAAAACCGATAAAATCGTTAGCAATCGCATACATTAATACTGCTCTGATTCATTGGGGAAGTCGCCTGATTTTACATCCTTAATGTAATTTTGAAAGGAAGTCATCATTTGGTCGTGCAAATTATTGTACTTACGCAAAAACCGTGGACTAAACTCGTTATTAATTCCCAGCATATCGTGCACCACCAACACTTGACCATCAACACCATTTCCCGCACCGATACCGATAATTGGAATGGAAACCATTTTCGCAACTTTTTCAGCAAGATTAGCAGGTATTTTCTCCAAAACAATGGCAAAACAACCTGCCTCTTCGAGCGCTTTTGCGTCTTCGATTAAACGATTGGCTTCTTCCTCTTCTTTTGCACGAACAACATATGTTCCAAATTTATAAATGGATTGCGGAGTTAAACCTAAATGACCCATCACGGGAATTCCAGCAGTTAAAATACGTTTTATCGATTCCAAAATCTCTTGCCCACCCTCCATCTTTACAGCGTGACCACCTGACTCTTTCATAATTCGAATCGCACTTGACAAGGCCTCTTTGGAATTTCCCTGATACGAACCGAAGGGCATATCTACCACAACCAACGCTCGGTTTATCGCACGAACAACCGATGAGGCGTGATAAATCATTTGATCCAAGGTAATTGGAAGCGTGGTTTCGTGGCCCGCCATCACATTCGAAGCAGAATCTCCAACTAAAATCACATCGATTCCAGCAGCATCAATAATTCTCGCCATTGAAAAGTCGTAACCAGTCAACATGGATATTTTCTCTCCAGCTAGTTTCATTTCTTGAAGCGTATGTGTTGTGACTTTTTTTACGTTTTTATGAATAGACATATTTTTTGAGTTCAGAGATGAGAGTTAAAAGTTATGAATTAATTATTGAAAATGTAGAATGTTGAATTGTAGATTAACTTAGTAACTTTTTCGTTTCAATTTCAATTCGCGTTCTTAATCCATCCGAAACAGGATACAAAGGCAAACGCATATGTTCTTCCATAATTCCGCGGGCAGCCAATGCAACTTTCACACCACCAGGATTTCCCTCCTCGAAGAACATTTTCGTAATTGGTAATAAATCGTAATGCTCCTTCCTCGCAGTTGTTAAATCTCCTTCCAAAGAAGCATGAACCATTTTTGAAAACTTTTCAGGTAAAGCATTTGCAACAACTGAAATTACACCATCTGCGCCGGCTGCTATTAAAGGCATCGTTATCGCATCATCTCCAGACAAAACACCAAATTCAGGTTTTCTCAAACGAATGATTTCCATAATTTGCTCCATGTTCCCAGATGCTTCTTTCATAGCAACGATATTAGGAATTTCTGATAATGCTAATGTAGTTTCAGGCAAAACATTTGATCCAGTTCTTCCTGGGACATTGTACAAGATAATTGGTAAATCAGTGCATGTTGCCAAATGCTTGTAATGCTCAATGATTCCTTTCTGAATTGGTTTGTTATAGTATGGAGAAACAGACAAAATTCCATCAACACCTGTTGGTACTTTTTTCAAGGTTTCCCCAACAGACGCTGTATTGTTTCCTCCTACACCATAAACGATTTTTAATTTCCCTCGATTCACCTCAATCACCGTTTGAAGGATCTGCATTTTTTCCTCCTGCGACAGCGTTGGTGATTCACCAGTCGTACCTTGAACCACTAAAAAATCCGTCCCTCCGTCCAATTGAAGTTGCACCAATTTTTTTAATGCCTCGAAATCAATCGATTTATCACTTTTGAATGGCGTTACTAGTGCGACACCAGAACCTTTA
>VGML01000143.1 GCA_016866415.1 Bacteroidota bacterium
AATTGATAAACAAGGAAAAACGAGTTTTTGGTACTTTCTTCGAGTTAAAAGGAAATGTAGCTACAAACTTTCAATTTTACCTTACTGACTCTACAAATAATTTCGTTAGGGGAGAAGTACTTTTGAATTGCAGGCCAAATTATGATTCATTAAAACCTTCACTTGAATATTTAAAACGCGATTTGTTAGAATTAGTGAACAATTTTAAATGGAAATCCCAACAAAATTAGTTTCATTTTCACTTGGTTCAAATCTCGGAGACAAAAAGCACAACATTACTGTTGCAATTAATAAATTGGATTCTCAGGTTGGAAAAATTATTGAAATTTCTGATTTTTTCATCAGTAAACCCCTTGGATTTTTTAGTGAAAACAATTTTGTGAACTGCTGTTGTAATTTAAGAACCAATTTAGGAATTCAAGAATTAATATCAATTACACAAAGGATTGAAAATGAAATGGGTAGACAAAAACTTAAAATCAATAAATATGAAGATCGAATAATTGACATCGACATTATTTTTTTTGATAATGAAATAATTAATTGCCCCGAAGTTAGGATTCCACATACAAATTTTAGAAAACGTGATTTTGTGCTTTTCCCTTTGAAACAATTGTCGAATCGCATTGATCCTGAAACTTTTATAACGATAGATCAGTTCACAAAATAATGTGCATAAGATTTTTTAAAATTCACTTGAAGCATACATAGCATTTAATTTATTGTTATTTTTGCACCAATTAAAAAACGAAAATTAAAATGAAAAGAATAGTATTAGTTTCCACAGTGGGTTTATTGTTGGCATCTTTGCCTTCTTGTGATTTGGTTAAAGATTTCACTTATAATGTTTCCCCAAATCCATTGGAAATGCACGGCGATAGTGTTAAAATGTCTGTTGTTGTGAATATCCCTCAAAAAGGAATCAACAAAAAAGTAAAAGCAGAAATCACGCCGAAATTAGGTAATAAAGCACTTGGAACATGGCAAGTTCAAGGTGAAAAAATTACAGGAAATGGTCAAACAATCCCATTTAAGCCAGGTGGTTCTGCTACGTTTGATTTAACAATCCCTTACGATGCATCATTTGAGGCTGCTGATCTGAAAGTTACAGGTAAAATTTACAAAGGAACCAAAGATAAAGGGTCGTTGCCTGAATTTAAAATAGCTGATGCTACTATAATAACCCCTTTAATGGTAAAAAAGGAATTCAAAATGATTTTTGAAGATGACAAAATCGTTAGAAGTGAAACCAAATCTTTTGATTCTAAAATAAATTTTGATAGAGCCAAGTCTGTGGTTAAACCGAACGAGTTAAAAGATATGGATATTATCGAGATGATTACTTGGATGAAGAATGCGCAAGCAAATCCAAAAATCACAATTAATTCCATTGATATCAAAGGATATGCTTCTCCTGATGGAGAAGAGTCTAAAAATGTGTCGCTTTCAGCAGATAGAGCTCGCGAAGTAAGAACTGCTTTAATTTCAATTATGAAAAAGGAGAAATTAACAGCATTAACTGACACCTCTTCATATGTTACTTCAAAATTTGGTGAGGATTACGAAGGATTTAAAGCTCAATTGGCTTTAACGTCTACAATTTCTGAAGCTGATAAAAATTTGTTTATTCGCGTTTTAGAGATGACAAAAGATTCAAAACAACGCGAGCAGGAAATGATTAACCTTGGTAAATCCTATAAAGAACTTGAAAAAGATGTTTTTCCAGCGATTCGTAGAACAGTAATTTCTGTAAATTATACCCTTGCAGGTCTTACAAATGATGAATTAAAAGCAGCTTCTGTTTCAAATCCAGAATCTTTAGGGATTGAGGAGTTATTATTTGTTGCGGATACATTTACAATTGATTTAAATGAAAAGGCAAGACTTTATGACGTAGCGGCTAAGAATTTTTCAAATGATTTTCGAGCACACAACAATTTAGGTGCCGTAAAATTTCTTTTAAATAAAATGCCTGATGCTAAGAAAAGTTTAGAAAAAGCAAACCAATTAAAGGATAATTCAAATACAAAAAACAATTTAGCTGGAATTGCAATTTTGGAAGGTGATCGTTCAGCTTCAAGAAAATTAATAAATCAAGCCAAAGGAGCGAAAGATGGAAATGCCATTTCATACAACACGGCTATATTGGATATTCTCGATGGAAAATATGCCAGCGGTGCAGGTTTGAAAGAAGCTTCGTTTAACAAGGCTTTGGCTGCTACATTGTCTAATAAGTATGATGAGGCCAAAAAGGCATTATCTGGAAATGAATCTGCTGAAGCTCACTATTTAAGAGCTATTATAGCGCAGAGAAACGGTGAGGGGGCGGATGTTGTTGTAAATAACTTGAAAAGTGCATTTGCTAAAGATTCATCACTTAAAGAAAAAGCTTCACGAGATAGAGAGTTCATTAAGTTATTTAAAGATTCGAACTTTAGTTCTGCAATCAAATAATTATTTAATCATACAGATTGAAGTCCTGGGAGTTTCTCAGGACTTTTTTGTGTAAATAAAGTTGCTCAAGTTGACCAGGACATGCTATTAGATTGAATTCACAACCTAAATGTTTTATATCCATTAATGTGGAATAACCACAATACCCATATATTCTTTTTGCGTTGAGAATTAAATTATCTGTGTATTTCCAGTTTTTGGCATTATGAAAATTTACGTTTTTATTTATGTTTTTTAATATTTCAAAAGACTCATCGTTTCCAATAATTAACTCAATGTCATCATTTTTTATTTTACTATTGTAATAGTCGAACAGTTTGGAATAATATGAGCTTGGACCTGAAACAATTAGTACGCTCTTTTCCCTTGCTTTACTAGGTATTAAATCTTCGAATCGAGATAATAATCCAATAAAAATTGCATTGGGGAAATTTTCATTACTGGATAGCTTGCCCGCTAATCGTTGAGATTCATCATCTACAATCCATTGAAAGTTAAACTTTGAAACAAGTTTTGTGTGCCTAGCTTGAATAATTTTTAAATACCAGGGTAATGGCAGCTGAAGTTGATGAGTCATAAAAATAGAAGTGCACTTTTCAGATCGAAATCCGTAACGGTGATCTGAAATTACAATATCAATTCCATAGTTATCAACAAGATTATATACTTCTAAAAGTTCTTGTTTAAGCCTCTTTTGTAGTTTTTTCAAATTGATCACTGAATCCAAAATAAAATTCCCACGACCTTTGAATCGAAAGGGGTATCCTTCATGATGAACGTAAGTTATTTCTTGTTGAAAATAAGATTCAAAAACTTCTCTTTGAATCTCAGTACAAGCGATGAAAATTTCATTATTCTGCTTTTTCAGTCTTTTGATCAAAGGAATACATCTCGATACATGCCCCATTCCCCAATTCAATGGGCTAATTAATATTTTTTTTTCAAAAATTTCAGTTGGGTACATTTGACAAATATTTTTAAAATTAATTAAAAAAAAGCGCCAAATTCAATGGATTAGTTAATTTTAGATTCTTAAAAAATAGACTTATGTTTGATAACAACGAATTTAGAAAATATGCAACCAAACACATGGGTATAAATAGCATGTTTGTAGAGCACTACATTGAATCTTCGATGACTCCTTACATTATCGAAGAGCGGCCATTAAATATGACTCAAATGGACGTTTTCTCAAGATTAATGATGGATCGAATTATTTTTCTTGGAACAGGAATAAATGACCAAGTTGCTAATATTATCAATGCGCAGTTATTATTCTTGGAGTCTGTTGATGCAAAAAAGGATATACAAATTTACCTAAATTCACCCGGTGGTTCAGTTTATGCTGGCTTGGGAATTTATGACACGATGCAATATATTCGGCCTGATGTAGCAACGATTTGCACGGGTATGGCTGCATCAATGGGTGCTGTTTTATTGTGTGCGGGTGCAGATGGAAAGAGAAGTGCATTGAAACATGCTCGAGTAATGATTCATCAACCACTCGGTGGAGCTCAAGGACAAGCAAGTGATATAGAAATTACTGCAAGAGAAATCCAAAAGTTGAAAAAAGAACTTTATGATATCATCGCCTCACACTCAAAACAAACTTATGACAAAGTTTGGGCTGATTCTGATCGTGATTATTGGATGACCTCGGAAGAAGCAAAGGAATATGGAATGGTTGATGAAGTCCTTTTAAGAAATCCTAAATAATTCAATGGCCAAAAAGGATACAACTTGTTCGTTTTGTGGAGCAAGTAGAAATGATGTGAACATGTTAATTGCAGGTGTTTCTGGACACATATGCGACAGTTGTGCCGTCCAAGCTAATACTATTATTCAGCAAGAATTCAATCATACAGTTAAAGCTAAAGATAGCATTGCAAAGTCGAAAAAGATTTCTCTTCTAAAACCAATTGAAATTAAAAATCATTTGGATGAATATGTAATCGGACAGGATACGGCAAAGAAAGTGCTTTCGGTAGCCGTTTATAATCATTTTAAGCGTTTGAGTTATGCACCAAAAGTGGATGATATTGAAATTGATAAGTCAAATGTGATTTTAGTTGGTCGAACTGGAACGGGTAAAACCTTGTTGGCAAAAACGATTGCTAAATTATTGAATGTTCCTTTTTGTATAGCGGATGCAACTGTATTGACGCAGGCAGGATATGTTGGAGAAGATGTTGAGAGTATTTTATCTCGCTTACTTCAGGCAGCAGATTTTGACGTTGAGCAAGCTGAGAAAGGCATTGTCTTTATTGATGAAATAGACAAAATTGCACGAAAAGGAGATAACCCTTCCATAACCCGAGACGTTTCAGGAGAAGGGGTTCAACAAGCTTTATTAAAATTGTTAGAAGGATCTATTGTTAGTGTTCCACCTCAAGGGGGAAGAAAACATCCTGAGCAGAAATTAATACAAATCGACACGAAGAATATCCTATTTATTTGTGGAGGAGCATTTGATGGTATTGAGCGTGTTATCGCTAATCGGGTGAATAGACAAACAATTGGATTTAGTCACGTTCAAGAAACGGCAATTGAGGAAGATTCTTTATTAAAATATATTACGCCTTCGGATGTCAAAGACTATGGATTAATCCCCGAGTTAATAGGAAGGTTTCCTGTTCTTTCACATTTAGATCCTCTAAAACGTGAAGATTTAAAAAGAATTCTTACAGAGCCAAAAAATGCCTTGATTAAGCAGTTTGTTCGACTTTTTGAATTGGACGGGATTAAACTAACACTCGATAAGGAGGTTTTAGATTTTATTGTTGATAAAGCAGTTGAGTTTAAACTTGGAGCCCGTGGATTAAGGTCTATATGTGAAGCAATTCTTACTGAAGCAATGTTTGAACTACCGAATTCAGATTTGAAAAATTTTAATGTGGAAATGACCTATGCCGCAAGTCAATTTAGTAAATCTAAAATTACTCAATTAAAAGTTGCTTAAACAATTTTAAAGTAAACATGTATTAATTATTTTTGCATTCTTGTTAAATAATATGAAATAGCCATGCAAATAAATCGCGCAAGCACCGATGAAAATATCATGGCGTATTCCATATGACCTTTAAAAGACAAATTAT
>VGML01000144.1 GCA_016866415.1 Bacteroidota bacterium
CAGCAGAAAAAAGTGGCTTGAAAGCAGGGGATAAAATCATTTCAATTGATGGAAAGGATATGCATAAAAAGTCGTCCGATGAGGTTTCAACTGCTTTAAAAGGCCCAAAAGGAACTACTATTAAGGTCGAAGTTGAGCGTCTAAATGAAGGCAAAAAAACAATTTCAATAACACGTGATGAAATTAAACTCCCTGACGTTCCTTATTTCGGAATGGTTGATAAAGAAATTGGTTATGTGAAATTGAATTCCTTTACGCAAACAGCCGCTAGCGACGTTCGAGCAGCCATTGAAAATTTGAAAAAGGAAGGAATGAGTAAATTGGTTTTGGATTTGCGTGACAACGGAGGTGGATTGCTCATTGAAGCGGTGAAAATCGTGAATTTCTTCGTTCCAAAAAACACAGTAGTCGTTTCCACAAAAGGCCGTGTCAAGGAGGAAAACAGAGTTTACACAACCTTGGAAGAACCTATCGACACAGAAATTCCATTGGCTGTTTTAGTGGATGGAGGTTCAGCTTCTGCAAGTGAAATCGTAGCTGGAAGTTTGCAGGATTTGGATCGTGCAGTGGTTCTTGGTCAAACGAGTTTTGGAAAAGGATTGGTTCAACGGACTTACGACATGAAGTACGGTTCCAAAATCAAGGTTACGATCGCAAAATATTATACGCCATCTGGAAGATGTGTTCAGCGACTTGAATATTATAACAAAGAAACCGGTGAAAAACCGAAAGAAATTGCAGATTCACTTTTAAAATCCTTTCAAACAAAAAATGGTCGTAAAGTGATTGACGGGCGTGGAATCGAACCGGATGTAAAAGTTGAATTGGAGGATTTGAGTCGTCTATCCGCTATGCTGTTGACTAAAAATCTCATTTTCAATTACGCCACAGAATTCACCTTTAAAAACAACTCGATTTCAAAACCCGAAGAATTTAAATTGTCCGATTCGCAATACGAAGAATTCAAAGCATTTGTCTTGAAGGACGAATTCAACTACACTACAGCAAGTGAAGAAGCCTTAAAAAAAATGAAGGAAACCGCCGAAAAAGAAGGATATTTCAACGAAGTGAAAAGTGAATATGATGCGATGATGACGAAAGTAACCCCTTCAAAATCGCGTGATTTAGATAAGTTCAAGGATGAAATTTCGCAAATGCTTGAAAATGAAATCGTTTCACGCTATTATTATCAAAAGGGAAGAACCATCAATTCGTTTCGTTATGATAATGTATTGCTAAAAGCGAAAGACGTGCTTGGAAATTCGAAAGAGTACAACACTATTTTAAAGAAGTAGCCGTTTCTTTCATATGCTAAATCGATTCTTCGGCGATAAATTTCATTCCAACTTTCATTTTTTCGTCTTGTTGGTTTTATTGGTGGGCCTTTGTTGTAGCAAATTCCTTATGTCGATGGGCCTTTTACTCGGCGGATTGAACTTTTTCTTGGAAGGAAAGTTAAAAGAAAAATTATCTCGACTGAAAGAAAATAAATTTTTCCTTATCATTTTTGGGTTTTACTTGCTCCATGTTATTGGAATGATTTGGACCCAAAATTGGGATTATGGGTTGAATGAATTACGTCAGAAAAGTTCACTTGGAATCATCTCAATTATTATCTTCTCACGCCCTTTGCCAAATAAGAAACAATTCAATTTATTGTTGTTAGCGTTCATTTCGACGTTAGTTCTTACTTCTCTTTTTAATTTCATTATCTACACCTTTTTCTCGGATCAATTTAACCTCATCGATATTCGTGAAATGTCCCGTTTTGGGTCGCACATCCGTTATGGAATATTAATTGGATTTGGAGTGGCGGTCTGTTATCAGTTAAAAACATCCTTACCAAACTATAAATGGTTTTTATTTTCAGTGGCCATTTGGTTCGCTTTTTATACGTATTACAGCCAAGTTTTATCTGGAATTATTTCACTAGTGCTCGTTGTTTTTGGACTTATTTTTTGGAGGCTTTTTCATCAGAAAAAATTTGTTTGGCTCGGCGGAATAGGACTCTTTACCATTTTGCTTTTTGTAGGATTTATTTTTTACCTTAATCAGCCCATTGAATCAAAGAGTGTCTTTCCTGAAAATTATGTTTCCCTGAAAACCGAATGGAACAAACGTGCTAAAATTCCATATGATAGCTTGGATTTGCGCAAACAGCATTTATCACAAACCCTAGAACGTTATTTAATTTCGAAGAATTTGCCTGTCCGTGGAGATGGAGTAAATAAATTAACCGAGCAAGATATTGAATTCATTCAAAAGGGGTTTGCTGATATTCGTGAAACAAAAAGTGGACTTGGCGCAAGATTATTTGGAGTAAGGTACCAATTACACAATTCATTAAATCCAAACGGACATTCCATTTTAGAACGAATCGAATATTGGAAAAATGCCCGCGCAATTATCAAGGAAAATTGGTTATTCGGAGTTGGAACTGGAGATATTAATGACGTAATTCAAAAAATGTATGTCAAACGCAAATCACCGTTAAACGAGGATAGAAGACTTCGATCGCATAATTCTTACCTTACGTTTTGGATGACATTCGGGATAATAGGTATGTGTTATTTTGTTTTTATGCAACTGGCTTTTTTCAGGAAACAATGGAATAGCAAGAATTTATTAGGTCTTTTGTTTATTACGATTGCGGCCGTCACTTTCTTTTTCGAAGATACGCTTGAAACTCAAATGGGGATAACCTATTTTTCCTTGTTCTACGCTCTTTTTTCAAATACAAAAACCGAAGTTTAAGCTTCCGTTCTTATTTTTATTAACTTCGCAACACATGTCAATTGAAGTAAAAAATTTATTCAAGTATTACGGAGAACAAGCCGCCGTTCGAGATGTAAGTTTCAACGTTAAAAAAGGTGAGATTGTCGCTTTTATCGGTCCGAATGGAGCCGGAAAGTCAACCACCATGAAAATCATGACGGGCTACATTCCAGCTTCATCAGGCGAAGTGTTTATCAGTGGTATGAAAGTGGACGTTGACAACCTGAAAACGCGTCAGATTATCGGTTATCTTCCTGAACACAACCCACTTTACACAGACATGTATGTGCGTGAATATTTGGAATTTGTGGGCAGGATTTACAAAGTAAAAAACCTAAAGGAGCGCGTTTCAGAAATGATTCAAACGGTTGGTTTGGAAGTCGAACAAAACAAAAAAATTGGTGCACTGTCAAAAGGATATCGTCAGCGTGTTGGTTTAGCACAAGCCATTATCCACGAACCGGAAGTATTGATTTTAGATGAACCTACCACCGGATTAGACCCAAATCAGTTGGTTGAAATTCGCGACCTGATCAAACGAATTGGTAAGCAAAAAACGGTTATGCTTTCAACCCACATCATGCAAGAGGTGGAAGCGATTTGTGATCGAATAGTAATCATTTCAAAAGGTCAAATCGTTGCGGATGACAAGGCCGGGAATCTGCAAAAAGAGGATGCGCATCAAACGGTTTATGTGGAATTTGACAAGAAACTTTCGAAGTCCCAATTGACAAAAATTCCACACGTTCGAAAAGTGGAACAAGTCAAAGAGGGCTGGTTGCTTGAAACAATTGATGAAGTGGATTTAAGACTTCAAATTGCGCAATACGCTCAAAAGGAAAATTGGCTGGTTTTAACCTTGAAAATCGAACAAAAAACACTCGAAGAAGTCTTCAAAGAATTAACAAAATAAGATGCCAACGAATTTTATCGAAGAATTGAAATGGAGGGGAATGATTCACGATATCATGCCCGGAACGGAAGAAGCTTTATTAAAGCAATCGTCTAGCGGCTATATCGGTTTCGATCCTACGGCTGATTCCTTGCACATTGGAAGTTTGGTTCAAATCATGACCTTGGTACATTTTCAGCGAGCAGGACACAAGCCCCTTGCATTAGTTGGTGGCGCAACAGGAATGGTTGGTGATCCTTCTGGAAAATCACAAGAACGAAATCTGTTGGATGCTGAAACGCTCAATCATAATGTTAAATGTGTAAAAGCGCAATTGGAGAAATTTCTGGAATTTGAAGGCGAAAATGCGGCCGAAATGGTCAATAATTTCGATTGGTTTCAAAACATGTCGTTTTTAGATTTTATCCGAGATGTGGGTAAGCATATTTCCGTCAACTACATGATGGCTAAGGATTCCGTGAAGTCACGACTCGAAACAGGTATGTCGTTTACAGAGTTCTCCTATCAATTGGTTCAAGGATATGATTTCTATTATTTGAATCAACATAAAAAGTGCATCGTTCAATTGGGAGGTTCAGATCAATGGGGAAATATCGTTACTGGAACAGAATTAATTCGAAGAAAAGGGGGCGGAGAAGCATATGCCGTTACGACACCATTGATCAAAAAAGCCGACGGAACGAAATTCGGGAAAACAGAAGGGGGAAATGTTTGGCTGGATGCCAATAAAACCTCGCCTTATCAATTCTATCAGTATTGGCTCAATGCAGCCGATGAGGATGCAGGAAATTTCATTCGCATCTTTACCTTGAAATCCAAAGCTGAAATTGAAGAACTAGAACGGCAGCACGCTGAAGCTCCACATTTACGTGCACTTCAAAAAGCGTTGGCAGAAGACATTACAACACGTGTTCACGGAAAAGAAGCCTTGGAGGCGGCTATTGCAGCAAGTACTATTTTGTTTGGAAAATCTACATCGGATAATCTAAAACGATTGAGTGAACAAGACTTTTTCCAAATTTTTGATGGTGTTCCAAGATTCAATATTTCCAGATCAGAAATCGCTAACGGACTGGGAATTGTTGATGCGCTTTCAGGAAAAACAGGTTTCTTACCTTCCAACAGTGAGGTTCGTCGTGAATTGAAAGCGAATGCTATTTCTGTTAACAAGGAAAAAGTGGATGAGCAATTTGTTCTAACTGAAGAACATTTGATTAATAACAAGTATATTCTCATAGGGAAGGGAAAAAAGAATAACTACATTTTGTTTGTAGAGGATTAATTCGCTCACTTTTTTCTTTTTGTCAGAATTTAAATTCATTTTAAAACACTCAAAGAAATGCAGCTATTTTAGCCCAATTATCTCAACACATTCAACGTGCCAGTTAATCGTTTCTTATCATCAACGTTTTTTACTTCAAAATCGATGATCCACGTATACGTTCCTTCTTGAACTATTAAAAGTTCCGTCCCAACCCATTGTAGTTCCCCAAAAAGCACTCTCCAATATTTTTGAGCGGGTAGCCAATGCCAAAAACACTTTTTATGTAATTATTCTTTACCAAAACTTACAACTTAATAATCTTGAATAATCGGTCCTCGTTGTTTCGGGTAACACGCATGAAATACATCCCCTGCGCAAACTTCGAAAGGTCAATGTTTTCAGAGGTAATTGGGTTTAGGGATTTCTCGACGCGACCTTCCATGAGGTATTGTCCGCCATTGTTGTAAATTTTGTAAGAGGGTTTTCCATCCGACAGCACGTTTAGAGTAAACTCTCCGTTATTCGGGTTGGGATAAATCCACACCCATTCATCGTCCGGAATTTCCAAGCAGGGGCTAAA
>VGML01000145.1 GCA_016866415.1 Bacteroidota bacterium
TATTTACTAGAACAACAATAATAACTGAAAAACAAAGGAAATAGAGTCCGAAAATAATCCAACTAAATGCTGAATCTCTGTTTTCAGTCCGAAGAATTTCACGTGCTTTTTTCTCAAGATTAGCGGATTCAAGTTTATTGGAATACAATTGAATATACTTTGAAAAATTTGAAACAACATTTTCTTCGTTATAAGAGAATCTGCCGCTTTTGAAAAACTCGTCAATGCAATTCGATTCTAAATCATAACCTTCTTCTCCTTCTGATTTAAATTTTGAAAAGTCAACATTCATAACCTTTGTCAAAACATTTAGAACCGTAACGGTATCAATAATTTTCTTAACTTTTAATCGTTTTACAATCGTATCTAGTTGTTCAAATCGTTGCGGATTCATATCAAAATTGGCTGCAGCTTCATACATCTCAAATAGCTCACTTTGACGTTCTGCGTCCGTATTAAGCTTAGTCGTACTAAAGATTAACGGAGTTTTTGTTAAACTTTTGTGCAATTTCTCAACAGCTAAAATTTCATCCAATGTTAAATTTGCACTTTTTGATAGGATATCTTTGAATTTATTGACCATAAGTGTGTCCGCACCTTTTTTGTCGGAAAGATTGTAAAAATGTTCAACTTTCGCTAAAAGATTTAATCGTGCATCAAAATCAGTTGAGTCTATAAATTGAGCTTCCTCCAAATCTCTAAAAAACCTTTTCATAGAATAGGGGAGGTTGTCAGTTTGCACAGGTGCGGAAGGAAAATCGTAATTTCCGTTGTTAATCATAAAATCGACTTGATTTCGATACTCTTTGTTTTTTTGTTCGAATTCGGCATCGGTTAGTTTTATCTCGATTTTATTCCATTGTGCCGAAGGGATTTTTGATTTAAATGCTTTTAAACTTTTCTCATATTCTTCCTTTGTGGCCTTGGAATTAACTTCATCTAATTCTTTTAAGTCGGAATTTATTTTATTTTTTCTAAATTCTTTGCTGGTGACTACAAAATCAGTTCTAGAAGGCTCAAAAGAATTCAATATATAAGTTAAGCCACCGTACAAAAGAGCTATCAGCATTAATACGGTAAAAATTCGCCATGTTGAATCCTTGAACAAATTAGAAAAAAACAGTGATAACTTTTGCTTCATAACTTTTTAAAATTAGTTAAATAATTCGATAAATCTACAGAAAAAAAATATATAAACACAAAAATGTGAATCAAAAACCACAAAAAGTTTTCATTTTAATCAATTGGGTTTAAAATATGTATACTGTATAATTCCTCTTTGTTTTCAGAAATATAAACCTTAAAGGCGTTTGCTGCATCAGTTTTTTATCCTTTAAATTAACCAAATCAGATTTTGATAATGCGGCAATTTTTAATTTTCCAGTTAATTTCGAGTTAAATGAACAAGGGTTCAATATGAAGTGTTATTGAGTCATGAAAACATTTCTTTTTATAGGTTCGAATTCAGATATCGCTCTGACTGCAAAAAAAAACATAGAAAATAACGGGAATCGTGTCATTTGTATATCGCGACAACCGTTTGATACTTTTTCTGATGTACTTATTGGAAATCCAGTTACTAATGAATTGCCCGAGATTGATGAAAAGATTGATGGATTGGTCTATTTTCCAGGGAGTATTACGTTGAAGCCCTTTAGATCGTTAAAGCAAATAGATTTTCAAAATGAAATCGAAATTAATGTTCTTGGTGCAATCAATGCCATTCAGAAATATAGTCCAAAACTAACTGAAGGTGCAAGCATTGTTTTATTCAGCACAGTTGCCGTGCAAGTGGGAATGCCTTTTCACAGTGCCGTTTCTGTTGCTAAAGGGGCCATTGAAGGACTAACTCGGGCATTGGCTGCTGAGTTCGCTCCCAAAATAAGAGTAAACTGCATCGCTCCATCCTTAACCAATACCAAAATGGCTGAAAAATTTCTTAGTACACCTGAAAAAGAGGAAGCGGCTGGACAAAGACACCCACTCAAAAAAGTAGGACAGAAAGAAGATTTGGCTAATGCAGTTTCCTTTTTACTGAATGATACTTCTAAATGGATGACCGGGCAAATTTTACACGTTGATGGTGGCATGTCAACGCTTAAAGTATGAGGTTTAAAGGAAATAAAAGTTATCTGCCCACAAAATCATGTGCCGCGTGTAAGAAGGAATTTACTTGGCGTAAAAAGTGGGAGAAAAATTGGGATGAAGTAAAATATTGCAGCGATCGTTGCCGAAAGAATAAACATGAATAGTACCTACACTTCCGTTAAATTGATCCTAGGAGACCAACTAAATAGGTTTCATCCTTGGTTTGAAAAAGTTGATTCGGAGGTATTATTTGTGATGATGGAAGTCCGAAGCGAAACGGATTATGTCAAACATCACATTCAAAAAGTTGTCGCCATATTTGATTCTATGCGCAAGTTTGCAGGGGAATTAAAATCGAACGGTCATCATGTTCATTACATTTTAATTAATGATTCTGAAAATAAACCAACGATTACTGAAAATCTGAAGTCGGTTTGTTCAAAATACGCTGTTGAAGAACTACATTATCAATTACCCGATGAATATCGAGTAGATCAAGAATTAATGCAACTTGAGAATAACCTTAAAATTCCAGTTCATTCATCAGATACGTATCATTTTTTAACCTCTCGCGAGGAATTTGGAGAATTTTTTAAGGGCAAAAAGTCTTTTTTGATGGAAAATTTCTACCGTCACATGCGTGTGAAACACCAAATTCTTTTAGAAGCTGGTAATAAACCACTTGGAGGTAAATGGAATTTTGATCAAGAAAATCGTAAAAAGGTTCCAAAAAATCATTTGATTCAAACCGTCGGGTTATTAACCAAAAATGTTTCCGATATAGTAGATGAAATAAAAAATTCAGGAATAGAGACAATTGGAGAAATCGCTCCAACTAAATTTACATGGACGACTACCAGAAAAGAGGCATTGGAATTATTAGAAAATTTTGTAACTGATGCGCTTCTCTTATTTGGAACACTTCAGGATGCCATGACGGAGCATCATTGGTATTTGTATCATTCAAGACTTTCATTTGCACTGAATGTGAAATTGATAAGTCCATTAGAGGTTATCAAACGTGTTGAAAAAGCCTATTTTGAACATCCTGAATTATACGAATTGAATCAAATTGAAGGGTTCATACGACAGATTTTAGGTTGGCGAGAATACATGCGTGGAATTTATTGGTCACAAATGCCTGCTTATTCAGAACTCAATTTCTTCGAAAATGAACGAGCACTTCCCTCTTGGTTTTGGACAGGAAAAACAAAAATGAATTGCATGAAGCACACCATTTCGCAATCTCTTGAACATGCTTATGCGCATCACATTCAACGTTTGATGGTAACCGGAAACTTTGCCCTTCTCGCAGGAATTCACCCTGATGAAGTAGATAATTGGTATTTGGGAATTTACATTGATGCATTTGAATGGGTTGAAATCACCAACACAAGAGGAATGAGTCAATTTGCAGATGGCGGAATTGTTGGTTCAAAACCTTACGTAAGCTCGGCAGCCTACATCAATAAAATGAGTGATTACTGTGGAAATTGTCAGTATTCTTTAGACAAAAAGATCGGAGAAAATGCTTGTCCGTTCAATTCCCTTTATTGGAATTTCTTCGATGAACATACCGATAAACTTCGTTCAAATCCCAGATTAGGAATGATGCTGAACGTTTGGAATAAAATGCCTGCTAATGACAAAGCGGCCATAATCTCGCAAGCCAACCTTTACCTTGAAAATATCGAAACGCTATGAAGAAAATAGGAATAGTTTTGTTTACAAGCGATTTAAGACTTCACGACAACACAACTTTGGCCCGAGCAATAAAGGAAAATGACGAGGTTATTCCTTTGTTTTGTTGGGATGAAGAATATATGAAAAGTGAACAGTTTGGATTTGAACGAATGGGAAATATTCGGCGCGGCTTTCTTCAAAAGGCTTTAGCGGATTTACACCAAAATTTAAAATCCATTGGTGGCTATTTGTTAGTCCGAAAAGGTAATCAATTAGAAATAATTGAAGAATTACTAACGCACTATTCTGTTTTTAAAGTTTATACAAAAAAGCAAGTTGGAATCGAAGAAAAGCGAGGAAATGAACGTTTGAAAAAAATTCTTTTATCCAAAGGAGTTGATTATGAAGAATACAGTACAAGCACCATGTATCATCCTTCTGATTTGCCTTTTTCAATGTCTTCCATCCCCGAAGTTTTTACAAAATTTAGAAAAATTGTAGAGAAGGAGGCTACAGTCAGAAATCCTTTAGACTGCCCACTATCAATTAGTTGCCCGTTGATTTTGACTGATTTACAAGGATTAAATGTACTTAATAACCAATTTGTTTTGGATAAACGAAATGTTTTACCTTCATTAGGAGGAGAAACTGCAGCTTTAGAACATTTGAATTCCTATATTTTTGAACAGAAACACATTCTGCATTACAAAGAAACGCGCAATGAACTTATTGGAATTGATTTCTCGTCAAAACTATCGCATTGGTTGGCGTTGGGTTGTATCTCTCCGAAATTCATTTACCACGAGGTGAAGCGTTTTGAAGACGCAGTTGCTTCGAATGATTCTACTTACTGGTTGATATTTGAATTGTTATGGCGTGATTTCTTTCGTTTTTCGTTCAAGAAACATCCGTTGGAGTATTTTCAATTACATGGGATTTTAGGCAAATCAGATCGACAACCAACAAGGAATAAAAAAGTTATAGATTCATGGGTGAACGGAGAAACGCCAAGTTCATTCGTTAATGCAGCGATGAAGGAATTAAAAGCCACAGGTTGGACCTCCAATCGCATGCGTCAAATTGTTGCAAGTTATTTCATATACGACTTAGAGCAAGATTGGCGAGTTGGGGCCGCCTATTTTGAATCGCAATTAATTGATTACGATGTTTCTTCCAACTGGGGAAATTGGGCCTACATTGCAGGTGTTGGTAATGACCCGAGAGCAGGCAGAAAGTTTAATACTGAAAAGCAAGAAGAACAATACGATAAGGAACGAAAATATCAAAGCACTTGGCTTTAGGTCAATTTCTATTAAATAGAGTTTTAAGAGAATAAAAAATTGCAGAATTAGTGCCCTTTGGTAAATTTTAGTGAAATCCCTTTTTCAGGAAAGTTAAGAAAGTAAAGACCATTTTGATAATTTGATAAATCAATTAGTTTTGAGTTAGAATCACACTGAAATCCTACTATTTCCTGACCTAAATGATTGTAAATTAATGTTTTTCCCAATCGCCCTTTATTTGCCGAAATTGTAATTTGCTCATTCGCAGGGTTGGGATAAAGTTGGATTTCCTCAAATATGAAATTCCCTTCACAAATTGATGAGATACAGGATAAATCATTGACATACTCCCAGATTTGATCATTTAAAAGAAATGGAACCGAGGATGTCGTCGGTTCATCCCCCATGCGCAACCAAACCAAATTCTGACTTGGAACAATATTCAAAAATT
>VGML01000146.1 GCA_016866415.1 Bacteroidota bacterium
GACTCCTGAGGCTCTCGTATTTCTATAAAAAATATCAGCATAACCAGCCAAAGAGACAACCCCTTCTTGAATTCGAGCTCCACCCGAATCGTTCAATCCAATTACCGGAGCACCATTTTTCATAGCTAGATCCATGATGCGACAAATTTTTGCCGCGTGCGTTTCAGAAAGTGAACCTCCTAAAACAGTGAAATCTTGTGAGAAAACATAAACCAATCGACCATGAATGGTTCCAAATCCAGTGATTACTCCGTCACCGGGATATTTTTGTTTCTCTAAACCAAAAGCAGTTGCTCGATGTTCAACAAAAGCTCCAATTTCCTCGAATGAATTTTCATCCAACAAAATGCTTACTCGTTCACGAGCCGTAAGTTTAGCCTGTTGATGTTGTTTGTCAATTCGATCTTGACCTCCACCAAGTTTAGCGTTAGCTCTTCGCTGGAGTAAATCTAGGTTTTTATCCATAGCTACAAAAATAAAAAATCATCTTTATTTATTGAGATTCAGTGCTTGTTATTTGAAAAAATATTGAATAATCTGGTAAAAGTCAATAAAAAATGACTAAATTTGTCATGACAATAAAATGCAAATCATGTTACTCGAAAAAATTAGAATAGAAAAAAACATTAAAATCAAAGATCTAGCAGCAAAACTGAATATTGATTCAAGTTTAATGAGTCGTATTCTTTCTAACAAACGAAAGCCTTCGATCGCACAACTAAAAATTCTATCTGAGTTTTTGGAAATCGATTTTAAAGAAATATTGAAAGAGTATTTAGCTGATGAAATACTTGGAGTGCTAAAGGAATACCCAACAATTGCAAAAGATGTATTAATCGTTGCTGAGGAGAGGATCCATTATTTGTCTGGAAAAGATCGATTTAAAACGATTTCGCTTTCGAAGCAATTAACTTCAAGGTTGAAGAATCTGAATGAATTGAGTAAAAAATGGAAGAATATAAAACCATTAAATGAAATTCAATTGCGTAAAATGGAAGAGTATTTTTTCACATCATACACTTATGAAAGTAATCGTATAGAGGGAAATACGTTGACCTTACAGGAAACCCATTTAGTAATAAATGAAGGAATTACCATTGGAGGGAAAAGTATGCGAGAGCATTTGGAGCTTGTTAATCACAAAGAAGCGATTGAATTTATTTTGGATTTAGTTCAAAATAAAATTCCTTTCAATGCTTTCAGATTGAAACAAATTCATCAAATAATTCTTAAGGGAGTGGATGATCGAAATGCTGGGGTTTATCGCAATTTACCTGTTCGAATTTCAGGAAGTTCTCACGTTCCGCCAGAGCCTTATTTGATTGAAAAAATGATGGAGGATTACTTCATTTTCTATGAAACTCAAAAAGAGATTCTTCATCCAGTTATTTTGGCTGCAGAAATGCATGAGCGCTTAGTAACCATTCATCCTTTCATTGATGGTAATGGAAGAACTTCTCGTTTGGTCATGAATTTGATTTTACTAAAAAGTGGTTTTACCATTGCTAATTTGAAAGGTAATTTCAATGATCGCATGAGATATTACAAAGCTTTGGAACAAGTTCAAGTTAATCACGAAAGCGATTTGTTTTATGAATTGATTACGGAGCATGCGGAATCCTCGCTAAAAGAGCATTTGCATTTGGCTGGGTCAGAAAGTTAAATTGATTTCTTTCTTGAGAAGAGTTTTTTTGCGTCAAGGTAGTCGAGCCAATAAATTACCTTTACTGAAACACTGTTTGTTGGACCATTATTAAAAGTTGAACGCAAGTTGTAAAAGTAATTCTCGGCTACCTTATCATCCGATGTGAATATCGAATTTTTCCAAACGACGTTGATTTCGCTTCCTGGAAGAAATACCCAACGATAAACTAAATCAATTGTAAATGCATTGAAATTGATATTATATGCTGAATTTCCGTTTTCATCCAAGCCACTGAAATCATTTAATGTAGAAACACTTCCGTCTAAATTTAACTTTGAAAATGAAAGGTATTTGATTGACGAACGATAATGTCTTAATCTAAACGTCAATCCCATTCGATTTGTAATGTTATAATCTAGGTTGATTGAGCTCGTAATGTCAATTCGATTTCTAGTTCCGAAAACTATTTCACTAGTTGTGTCGACTGGAATTCCAAACGGAACAGCATAACCTTGTGAGTTTAATTGAAAGTTTTGTGTCCACTCAGGAATTATAAAAATATGATCTGATAAACGAAATCTTGGTTTGATGTTGTAATCAAATTCTTTCCAATTTATTGCGGAGATAAATGAATAATTCGCTCCTGCGTCCAAAGCTACTTTTTTCTGATAATTCGATGAAACCCATCCACCAATTGTTTGCCAAGAAGGATAATTGAAAACTCGTCCCCACATTCTTGGTTCGAAGTAATCTCGATAATCGGTGAAAGCACCATTCAATCGAATTCCAGCAGCGTTGAATTTACTTGAAACCACAACAAAATTCCCATCCCAATAGGAGCCTGTGTAAACATTAGGATTATACAAGCGACTCATTGAAACGGAACCACTGAATATTACTCGAGTTAGCCTCGACCATTTTGGATTGAATATGCGATATGCGCTCGACAGATCAATATTTCTTCTGTTATTCATCGCATTGAATCCGAGGTCATTTGGGTCGTATGTATCCGACTCTTCTAAATACCCAACTCCATAAATAAATGCGCCTCGTTGTTTCCCACAATTGAAATTGTAATTATAACCCAATTCAGTTGATGCTTTATTGAATTTAGCTGAAAGCGTTGTTTTTCCATTGAAATTGAACTTATTATCTTTCGTGTTGACATTGAAATTAAATGCGCTGACATTGGCATCGTAAAAACTTCCTGCCCGCCAAACATTCGTATTTGTAAACGTAATGGAGCTGTTATTCTTTAAATTTTGATCAAAAACCAATACGTTGTAATTCGTCAAAGGCGAAGCCAAAATTTCTCGTTCTTCTTTCGTGTTTTTATTCACTGCTGTAGCGTATTGTGGAGCTGTAATCCCGTTAAAAACGCCTACTCCAAGTCCATTTTTCAATCTTCCAGAAACCTTACTTGCATTATATAATTGCGTTGCGGATGCCAAATTTGAAAGGTATTCGTCATCATTTAATAAGGTTTGAAGTACGGATTGAGGAGCTTGAACACCAATTCTACGACTGTAAAACAAGCCAGCTTTTGTAAAGAGTTCTGTTCCTTCTGTAAAAAATTGCCGATTTTCATTAAACTGGATTTCAAATGGACTAATATTCAAAACTTGCTGATCGAAAACGACTTGACCAAAGTCAGGTACAAGTGTCACATCAAGAGTTAATGCCTCATTTATTCCGTATTTAATGTCCATTCCACCATTAATAGAAGTTGTTGTTCCATCAGCTTTGGAATGATTCACGTAGGATGAAACATAGGGCATTAGTGCTAAGCGAAGTGGTGGGTCTATATCTTCAATACCAACCACAGCACCAGCCTCTAGTAGGTAGTTTTCTAAATCCGGATTAACCGGGCTCCACGTTGATTCTTCCCGATAGCGACTAATTTGACGCGAGAAATTAATTCCCCAATCTTGGACTTGTTTCTTCGGGAAACGGATTGCGGAAAATGGAATTTTAATTTCAGCTATCCAGGCTGTATCAGTTATTTTGACAACGCTGTTCCAGACCAAATTCAATTGATCATTAAATTCCGTACTTGCAATTTTAAAATCGAGTTGAACGCCTTGACTTGTAACGCCAAATCCAAAACCATTTTGGTCATCATTGTAAGTATCCAAGAATATTCCAAATGCATCCAAGTTGGCATTGTAATCATCTCGTAAGGATAAAACTTGAGAAACTGAATCTTTTTGATCGTAGCAAATAGCGGCAAAATAAATCGCTTCGTCGTCATAGCAAATTGCGACTTTCGTATCACGTGAGGCGGGTTTTCCCGGATAAGGTTTGACTTGTGTAAAGCTATTTGAATAGGATACCGAAGACCAAGAAGGCTCATTAAGTTCTCCATCGATGGAAATTTTTTCTTTTATGTGTTTGGCTTCCAATTTCTTTTGAGCGAAAATTGGGGTAATCACAAAGAATAATATTAGAACCAATGCTGATTTCACGGCCTCAAAAGTAGTTGATTGTTTTCAGATAAACCTAAAAAAATGACAAGAGGTTGAATCGAATTTTGTAAGGAATTTTTGTTGGATTTTATTTTTTAGCGACAACGTGCAAGCATTCTTCCCAACGCTCAAATGTTACCCAACAGCGTTTTTCATTTTTTAAGTCCAACAAAATCTTTGAAATGGTTTCTTGCAAATAGGTTAGTTCGCAATTGTCAATGGCTCGTGGCGTGTTGAAACGTGAGAATGAAAAATCAAAACTATTTCCGTTCAAATGTGGACTTCGTTTAACTGCCGTTCTGTTGTTCTTTACCAATTTCGAAACCGTGTAAAGTGTTCTGGTCATTGAAGTTACAATCAATTTTGAGCCTTCGAGTGGTGTTTTATTCAGTGCTTTTTCAAATCGAATTCCAATGGTGTCCAATAGATTTTTAGAGTAGGGAGTAAGCACCGCGTAGGAGAATTGGAACGTATCAAGAACAAAACCTTTATTCTCAGAAACTCCGACCAAAAGTCCAGATTTAATTTTTCTCCGCAGCGACTTCAAATCGTGTGAAGCTTTGACTCCTTCTTTTTCTGATACAAAGATATAGTCTTTTAAGAAATTGTTTAAAGATGAACTGTATTGATTCTTTTCATATGCCTCGCAATCGAATTCATCACTGATATTGAAAATCGTTCGGATTTTTCGATTGATTTTATCTTTTTGAGTCAAGCCAATTCCGATGAGTGAAATAGAAATTACGAGTGTGGCTGTTGTGAAAAGTTTCATGCTTTTGTAAAGATAGGGTCTTTTTGTTTTTTGATATCAAGGTCGGAAAAGTAAGTGGCTTTGGCATTTGAAATTTAATTTGGCAATGAAACCTAAATCATTAAGGAACTTTAGAAAATTGAAAATTTTGCCAGCTTCGCGGTAAATTATCTAATTGTCAAACCTGCCCGACGGCAGGCAGGTGAATCAAATAAATTATTTTATGATTTTTGCTGCGTTCGGCAGCCCTCAAACAAGTTTGGTTCTGCGCTCACTTTTCGCAAAAATTCTAATCCCTAAGGCAACGGACAGAGAACCCACTCTGCTCATAGTTGTCGGTGCTGCTTACACTGCCAGGGCTGTTACCTAGCTCGCTGGACAAGGCAAGGCCACCTAAGGGTAGTTATCCTGTAACGTACTCCGTAGAACTTCACCAGATGCCGTAGTGGTTAATCCAGTCGAACGGCCAGTTGGACGACGCATGGTAGAAACCGCCCGGAAGACCTGAGAAACCGCTTTCGTTGGTAGCATCTTGATTTGGGCTTATCCAGTATTGTGTAACGGTGCTTTTCATTTCACCTCCAGCTGTATTGTTGTTATTACCACCATCTGCATTAGGGTCTAAATAGTT
>VGML01000147.1 GCA_016866415.1 Bacteroidota bacterium
CACATCTTTTCCAGAGCAAGACCCATCATACTGAACAGTCACATAAAGAAAATTGGCATCGATTAAAACATTTTTTATTTCATACGAATCAGATTCAGGTGTAGGGCCAATTTTGGCAGCGAAATGAGCTGTTTCTAAAGGTTTTCCTGTGGGAATAAATACACTCTTTTTTGAGCAAGAGCATACTAAGTAAAATAAAATCAAAAAAAATAATGTTCCTTTTATTAAGCGTTCCATGATCTAAAAAATTAAAGTTGAACGAAAGTAATGTAATTTTGCACTGAATGAAAACTAGAACGCTCAAAAAGAATAAAGTTAACGTTGTTACTCTTGGTTGCTCAAAAAATACCTTTGACTCTGAAGTAATGATGGCTCAATTGAAAGCAAATAATTTCGATGTAGAACACGAATCCTTGGAAGATGATGCTGAAATTGTTATCATCAATACGTGTGGTTTTATTGACAATGCGAAGCAAGAATCGATTGATACAATAATTCGTTATGCCGAGGCAAAAGCTGAAGGATTAGTTGATAAAGTTTATGTAACTGGTTGTCTTTCTGAGCGCTACCGTGATGATTTGGAAAAGGAAATTCCAGAAGTAGATGCCTATTTTGGAACGCGCGAACTTCCTCGATTATTGAAAACACTTAAAGCTGACTACAAACATGAATTAGTTGGTGAACGTTTGTTGACTACACCGAATCATTATGCCTATTTTAAAATTGCCGAAGGTTGTGATCGTCCGTGTTCTTTTTGTGCGATTCCTTTGATGCGTGGAAAACATTTATCAACTCCGATTGAAGATCTGGTAACGCAAGCAAAAGGTCTTGCAGCGAAAGGCGTTAAAGAATTGATGTTAATCGCTCAAGATTTGACTTATTACGGCTTGGATTTATACAAAAAACGAGCGTTATCTGATTTGATTAAACGTCTTTCTGATGTCGAGGGAATTGAATGGATACGTTTGCATTACGCTTTCCCAAGTGGATTTCCAATGGATGTTTTGGATGTAATGAAAGAGCGTTCCAATGTCTGTAAATACTTGGACATGCCTTTGCAACATGGTTCGACTAAAATTCTTCAAGCGATGCGACGTGGAATTACACGAGAAAAAACGGAAGAATTGATCGCAGAAATTCGTTCTAAAGTTCCTGATATTGCGCTCAGAACTACCTTAATTGCCGGTTACCCAGGTGAAACGGAGGCGGATTTCCAAGAAATGTATGATTGGGTAGAGCGAAGTCGTTTTGATCGTCTTGGGATTTTTACATATTCACACGAAGAAAATACGCATGCGTTTCAATTCAAGGATGATGTCAGTCCGAAGTTAAAAAAGAAGCGAGCGGATTTGATTATGGACTTACAGTCTGGAATCAGCTATGAATTGAACCAACAAAAAATTGGAAAAACGTTCAAAGTTCTTTTCGATCGGGTAGAAGGCGATTATTTAATCGGTCGCACGGAATTCGACTCTCCGGAGGTAGATAATGAAGTTTTGGTGAAGAAATCAGATGCCTATATTCGTTTAGGAGATTTCGAAAACATTATTATTGATTCAGCAGATCACTATGATTTGTATGGTTTGGTGGTTAAATAAGAATTTACTTTAACTCCTTATCCAACAAATAAACAAAGCTTGCAATAGCTGCAGCTCCTAATTCCAATTCTCGTTTGTTGACGTTTTCAAAAACATCGCTTGGTGCGTGGTGAAAATCAAAGTAGCGTTGAGAATCAGGGACGAATCCAAATAATGGAATTCCTGGAAAGGATTCTTTCAATGGACCAATATCAACACCACCATATCCTTTTTCGAAAACATGTAAATCGTAGTTTTTGAAATTTGGAGCCAAAGATTGTAAAAATGTTACTTGACTGTCTGTTCCATCGCATCCAAAACCTCTCGGAGCAAAGCCTCCGCGGTCGCTTTCCAGCGCGGCAATGTGTTTTTCTCCTTTTTCTTTTACCCAAGTTGCATAGGATTTTCCTCCCATATTGCCGTTTTCTTCATTCATGAAAAAGACAACTCGCAATGTGTGTTTTGGTTTGTATTTCAGCTCTTTCAAGATCCGCAATGCTTCCAAGCAATGAATCACACCAGCGCCATCGTCATGTGCTCCTTCTCCAGCATCCCAAGAGTCAAGATGTCCTCCAAAAGTTATTATTTCATTTTGAAATTCGGTTCCTTTAATTTCAGCGATAACATTATATGAGACGGCATCTGGGAAATTTCTACAATCCATTTCGAGAACAAGTTCCGTTTTTCCTTCTTTTAGTATTTTGGAAAGCAAATCAGCATCTTTGGTCGATAAGGCTCCTGCCGGAATGCGTGTCACGTTTTCTTCGTAATGCATAGAACCTGTATGTGGATGCTCGTCTACAGGTAAACCAAGTGAACGAATTACAACTGCTTTTGCGCCCATTTTCCCGGCTTCAACAGCCCCGTTACCACGAATGCCGTAACATAAACCATAGGCTTTGAATGTCTGAATTTGCGCCGCATCCATTGGTTGGTTCAAAAAGACGATTTTCCCTTCGACTTGATTTTTTTTAGCGGATTTCAATTCATCTAGTGATTTGAATTCAACTACTTCTCCTGACAACAGACCATTTGTTCCAATGGAGCCACCAAGTGCTAACAGATGTAATTTGATTAATTCCCCATTTTCCAATCGCAGCCAAGCTGATTCTTTCGTGCCTCGTTCCCAATGTGGAACTTTGATTTCTTGTAAATAAACCTTGTCGAAGCCATACGATTTCATTTTTCGCTCACTCCATTCGACTGCCATTTGTGCTTCAGAAGAGCCTGATAATCTTGGGCCAACGTCTTTGCACAATTGTCTTAAATCCTCATATGCTTTCCCCCTCAAAAGTGCTTCATCGTATATTTTTCGAATGAAAATTGAATCAGGTTGAGCAAAAGCGATAATCGGAAATAGGAAAAGAAAAAGGTAACGCATGGATTTTTGTTTTAAAAGTATGAATTTATCTAGAATTGAATCCGATAAACAAAATTCGGGAAGAAACCAATTTGATAAGCCGTGCTAATGTTATTGGTCGTTGGGTTGTAGCGATCAGCAAATATATTCTTGTTGTTTGTCACATTGTTTATGTCAAATGCCCAAGATTGCGATACTTTATATTTTTTCGAATTCAATGTAAATCCAGCTTTCACATCCAGTCGCAAGAAATTTGGGTAGCGCTCCGAATATGCGTAATCATCACCTTTGAGAACTTGAAAATCTACAAGTTGGGATAAAGCTAGATTAATTGGAGTATAGTATCGACCTCCGGCATGGGTAAACTTGATATCAAACGTAAACGCATTTTGTTTTTCCTTGCCAACTTTTAGTTCCTTTCCAATTAAGATGTTGTAAACGAATTTACCATTGAATGCCGTATATCGCTCGATTCCGTCACTTCCCTTGTATTTTGATTCATAGAGGGAACCTGTTGCCATCCCATAAAATCCTTTTCCGAAAAATCGCTCAATGGTCAACTCAAAACCGTAGTTTTTCCCCGTTCCTTTATTCTCCAAATCAACTTGATTATTTGGATAATAAGTTGCGCCTGCATTCAGCATTGAATAACTGCTCCCATAATTATGTACAGGAACATTCCATAGATATTGGTAATAAATTTCAGACTTTAGTCGCCATAATTTAGAAGGAAACCACTCGTAACCAATTACAACATGTTGACTGCGAGTAAAATCCATTTGCAGATTCGTTTTTGTCGTGTCGTTCATCGCATCATACGTTTGAAAAAAATAGGAATCTAGCGGTTGCATTTGACTATGGATTCCATATCCACAACTGAGTGAACTTGTTTTCGAAAATTGATATTTTAAACCCAATCTTGGTTCGATGGAGTAGGAATTGTTAAGGGTTAGATACTGCAAATGAAGCCCGGAATTCAATACTAAATTATCGCTAAAATTATATTTCAAATGGGCATATGCTTGACCTAATAAGGTTCTTTTGTTCGCGTTCCAGTAATCCACCCAATTAACAGTATTTTCCCTACTTCGATAGAGTAATTTGATTTTAAACAGTTCACCTAATATCCCCGTTTTAAAAAACATTCGAGCGTTAATCTTTAAATTATAGGAGCTGTTTAAAGAGTAGGTGAGTCGATTTGTCAAATTTTCGATCGTACGAACAGAGGAACTGTCCAAAATGCTTATGCTATCTTGTAAATAACTTGAGCCACCAAAATTTGCTCCAAGAAAGGTGATGATATATGATTTTTCGTTCACTTTAACGGAATGTTTTATTCCTGCTAATGCTATTTGACTGTTAAAAAATCCGTTACGATTGGGAATTGCAAAAAGATCCGTGCTATCGATTTTGTCATGCTCGAAATTGACACGGCTAACTGCTCCAATTCCAAAGATTGAGAATCGACCAAGTTTTGTTTGCCCAGAATTGATTTTAAACGATAAATCTTGGTAATAAGGGGTTGCAAAAGTTCCGATTGGAAGGCCTAATTTCTTAGCCATACTCGGAAATCCATAGCGATAGGCGAAAACGTAGGAAGAACCTTTTTCCTTTTTAATAGGACCTTCAGTCATCAATTCAATTCCGGTAATTAATCCAAATTGAAAGGTGTTTTCCCGTTTTTCTGCATTTCCATTTCGAAATCCAAGATCAAAAATACCGGCATTTGCGTTACCATATTCTGCAGGGAAGGCCGAAGTCATGAAATCTGAATTCCTTAGTAAATTTGTATTAATTGCTGAAACAGGTCCACCCGTTGTTCCAATAGTTGAAAAATGATTTGGATTTGGGATGTTCAGTCCTTCTACACGCCATAAAACACCGACAGGAGAATTTCCACGTATGACCAAGTCGTTTCGTGAATCATCGGGTGAACTTACTCCAGCGAAATTTGCAGCCAAACGAGCAGGATCAGAGCGACCTCCTGCATACCGATTCACTTCCTCCATTGAGAATGATCTTCCGCTTACCGTTGTCATCTGATTATTGAGTGTGTTTTTCTTATTGGTAATTTTTATTTCACGCATATTATTGACACTTTCCTCCATGGAAACATCAAGAATCGTTTCTTTTCCTGATGAAACAACTACGTTTGGAATATTAACCTCTTTGTATCCTATATAGGAAAACTTGAGGTCATACCTTCCAGGTTTCAATTTCTGAATTCTGTAGTTTCCTTTGGAGTCCGATTGAACACAATTCGTCGGATTTAATTCGATTATGCAGACTTTTACTCCGATTAAAATTTGTTGTGATTGTTTATCGGTTATCGTTCCCCGAATAATTTGCATTCCGTTTTGACCAATTGCGAACGAACTAAGAATTGTTAGTGTAAAAATTAAATTTAAAAGTTTGATTTTTAATTTATTTCCTTGGATAAACATCTTCTTATTTCTATCGTTTTTTTGTTTTTTTGACCTTGGTTTGTAGTATTTTATGACAGTAGGACTTTGAGATGTTAAAACTATAAGACAAGATTTACAAACTAAATTCT
>VGML01000148.1 GCA_016866415.1 Bacteroidota bacterium
TCCGTTAGCTGATTTTGAAGTTGGAAATATGGCTTCGGAAAATTACGATCAAGTTGATTTACACAAGCATTTTGTAGATGAAATCATTTTGGTTTCTCCTTCCGGAAAACCGATGAAACGCGAAGCTGACCTCATCGATGTATGGTTTGATTCAGGCGCGATGCCTTATGCACAATGGCATTATCCGTTTGAGAACAAAGAATTAATTGAAAATAGAACCGGTTACCCTGCTGATTTTATCGCTGAGGGTGTCGATCAAACTCGTGGTTGGTTTTATACCTTGCATGCCATTGCAACAATGGTATTCGATTCAGTTGCCTATAAGAACGTCGTTTCCAATGGACTTGTATTGGACAAGAACGGAATGAAAATGTCGAAACGACTCAAAAATGCCGTTGATCCATTTACAACCTTGGAAAAGTATGGTCCAGATGCGACGCGTTGGTACATGATTACCAATGCTCAACCATGGGACAACTTAAAATTTGATTTGGAGGGAATCACGGAGGTTCAAAGAAAATTCTTCGGAACACTTTACAACACCTATTCGTTCTTTTCACTTTACGCAAACATCGATGGATTTGATTTTTCTGAGGCCGAAATTCCATTGAACGAACGCCCGGAAATTGATCAATGGGTTCTTTCCAAACTAAATTCGTTGATTGAAGAAGTCGATTCAGCTTATACAGATTATGAACCAACACGAGCTGGTCGTGCAATTCAAGATTTTGTAACAGAGCAATTATCGAATTGGTATGTGCGTTTATGTCGCCGCAGGTATTGGAAAAATGATGATCCGAAAGATAAATTATGTGCCTATCAAACGCTTTATTCGTGTTTGGAAACTGTTGCTTTGCTCGCTTCGCCAATTGCGCCTTTTTACATGGATCAGTTATTCTTGGATTTGAACAAAGTGAGTGGGAAGCATGCTGTAGCCTCGGTTCATTTGGCTGACTTCCCGAAAGTGAATTCTTCTTGGATTGACAAGACATTAGAAAATCAAATGGAGCTGGCTCAGCAAGCGTGTTCTTTAGTTCTAGGATTACGAAAGAAACACATGATTCGTGTGCGTCAACCACTTCAAAAAATCATGATTCCTGTGTTGAATAAACAAGTTGCTGAAAACTTAATGCATGTTCGCGACCTCATCCTTTCGGAAGTGAATGTAAAAGAACTCGAATTACTTGAAGTAAACTCGGGTATTTTGGTAAAAAGTATTAAGCCGAATTTCAAAACCATTGGACCGAAATACGGAAAGCAAATGAAAGAGATTTCTGAGTTGGTAAAAGGTTTTGGGCAAGACGAAATTTCGGAAATTGAAAAAAATAGCGGATGGTCAGGAACTATTGATGGTACAGAAATCAACTTGGACTTGACTGATTTTGAAATCAACGCGCAAGACATTCCGGGTTGGTTGGTTGCCAGCGAGGGAGTACTCACTGTTGCATTGGATGTTACCATCACTCATACATTAAAGGCTGAAGGAATTGCTCGTGAAATCGTTAACCGTGTTCAAAATTTACGAAAAGACAGTGGTTTTGACGTGATTGACCGTATTTTAGTTCAAGTACAAACCACAGCACAAATTCAAGCAGCCATTGAAGAAAACAAAGGTTATATCTGCGATGAAGTGTTGGCCAATGACATTCTTTTTACAGCACTCAAAAGCGATGCTTTCATTACAGAAATTGAAGCAGCAGACGATACGAAGTTGGAGTTGACGAGGATGTAAACTGCTTATTGTATATAATAATTGACATTTTTACTGATAAAAATTATGATTCAATGCTCAAAGTAATGCGCTGAAATTAAACACAATTCACACATAGATATTATATTCAATTAATAGTAGTGAAAACAGAATAAAAATTTGTGTTTTTGATTGAGCGTCAGCCGAAAAGTTATTAGAGTAGGCCCCATTTAATTTCACTATTATGAAAAAACCATTTGTTTATGCCGTTAGTATTATGCTAGCAACTTTTGTTTCATGTGGAGGAGATAATTCCTCAAAATCTACTCAAAATGAAGTGGATATTGATAAAGTACTAAGCAATTTAGTTAAAGATAAAGTAATCGATGATGAAACGAAAAAGTCTATACTTTCAGAATTTAACAATGTTAAAGATTCTATAAAACGTAAAAAAGCAGAAAACGCTTCCGAAGTTGATGTAACAAAAGCGGTAAAAATCAATAGTTATGATATGTTTGAAGAAATATACAAGGATCGTAGTTTATATTTATCCAAATACACTGATAAAGAAATGATATTAACAGATTTACTCGTGAAAAATGTAAAAACCATCGATGTAGGAGAAGGAGAATTTGTCAAATGTGTTATTGCAGTGCCATGTAATGTTAAAAAACAAATGGTGGGCGTGAATTTTAATTTTGATTTATATGACAAACCAAATGTTTACTTTAAAAGCCAATATTTGATGCCATTTTATGAATTAACATCAAATGAGCCAATTGTTATTGAGCTAAAAAACCCTGATGATTTCAAAAAATTAAACATGTTAGAATGGGAATATAACGCTGAAGACAGTGGTGATGACAATACATATTATCGTAAAATTTCAATTGCTGGAAAAATAGACAAAGCAGATATTAAGTATGATGCAGGAAGTAATGCTAATGATGATATAAAAGCCAAACGCATCAAAGTTACAATCAGAAATGCAGTTATTGTCAAATAATGATAATGAAAAAATCCTCCAATTTGGGGGATTTTTTTTGAACTTTATTTACTTGTTGACCCAAAACTCACAATTAATTTTAATATCCAATTGATTTTAAAAAGTGTTACGTTTTTCTCAACTTAAATTATTTAAATTTGAGTTTGATCGAATTCTGCTCTTTTTTAAAATGCGTTTATTAAAATCTCTTCTTTTCATGTTTCTGCTGATTTCGTTCAATCGAATTAGTGCGCAAAACTGCAATTCCTATTTAATGGGAATTAAGGAAGATATTTCTATAGCTAAACTTTGCCCTGAGGATATGCTTTACGATTTGCAAAAACTGAGAGATGCCCTTGATAAAATTCATCCAGATCTCAATCATTATGCAACAAAAGAACAGCTCGATTCTGCTTACCGAATTGCCATTAAAAGAGTTTCAAATGAACTGACCGCTTATGAATTCAGTAAAACAATATCACGTTTTCTAAATTCAATTAAAGATTCCCATACAAACTTTAATCTTCAAAGTCTACTTTTCATTAATCAAAAAAACAAAGGAACGTTGCCATTTTTCCTGATTAAAATTGATGATAAATTCTATTTAGAGTCTTTGTACAACAATCATAATCTCAAGGGAAAAGAGGTTTTGGAATTCAATAATTTTTCGGTTCAAGATATTTTCAATGAAAGTTTGTCTTTTAGTTTAATTGAAGGTTTAGCATATTCAGCGCAAGAGGAAATAGCTACCAAGGTATGGCCTTAACATTTAGGTCAAATGAGCAATTTCACTATGTCCGATTTTGTTCGCATTAAGTATGTCTCGGGTGAAGATACCTTAACAACAAGTATTAAAGCCGCGAATAAAATGAATCTTTTCCTCTACAAAGGTGCAATTATGGATAAATCGGTAAGCTATTTTTTTGATGCTGAAAATAAGGGTATTCTAAAAATAACGTCATTCCAACCTAAAACAATTGGGTTCTTTAAAAAAGAGGTTGCAAATTTCTTCAAGGAAGTATCGAATAGAAATTGTTCAGAAATTGTGATTGATTTACGAGATAATCAAGGTGGTTATGTTAAGGCTCAAGAATATTTAATAAGTTACCTTAATCACAAAAATAAGCAATACACCGTGCAGCACGTATACAAACGCAGCAATTTTGATCCATTCGCTAAAATGTCCTATTTCAAACGGAAAAGGTTCATGCATAGAGCCAAACGATATGGTATTACAAGTCAAGAATACGATTTTATGAAAAGTGAATTGGGAACAGTTTCTAAAATTTCATATAGTGACGTTCCAGAAAATGAGTTTGATCAAACGTATAACGGCAAATGCACCCTCGTTACGAATGGTTTATCCATGTCAGCTTCTGTTTTATTTGCTAGCTGGTTCAGAAATGCAAATAGAGGAGAAATCATTGGAACCCCATGCCTAGGACCCATGAGTGGGACTTTTGGAACGAGTGTATCACTAAATTTACCTTCAACAGGATTACCTGTATTGATTTCAACTGTTAAATTTAACCCTCAATACGCAAAAGAAACTCAATTGGATCCAATTTTTCCAGACAAATTAATTGGATATTCGATCAAGGACATATTACTTAAAAATGATCCTGTTTGGAATTACTTAAACATTAAAAAAGATGAAAATCACTCTTTGAAATAGAGGAAAAATAGAATTATGATTCCATAACGGATGAATTTTCCAATCGCGATGAAAATAAAAGAGACAATCGGATTGACTCTGAAAAATCCAAGTGCTATGCCGATTAAATCACCAATAAATGGAAGCCAGGACAACAAGGCAAGCCAAATACCATAATGATGAATCCTTGCCTTCCATTTTTCAATTCGTTCAATTGTTGCTCCCAGTTTCAGCAACCATTTCTGATTTCCGAGATAACCGATGAAGTAATTCAACCAACCACCAATCGTATTTCCAGTACCTGAAACAATCAGACAAATCCAAGGATTGTAACCCAATGCCAACATACCAGTAAGAAAAAACTCTGATGCTATGGGAAGAACCGTTGCTGCTAAAAAACAGGTAACAAATAAACCAATATATCCAACTTCAAAATCAAGCATAAAAAAACCCCGCTGGCGAGCGGGGTTGAAATTATAAACTATTATTTACTTTTTTACAAGTTTCATTGTTTTTGTAGCTCCTTGGAAGTCAACATTTACAAAGTATACTCCAAAATTTAAGTTTTCAGTTGCAAGATTAATTGTATTCTCTCCTGCAAGTAATGAAGCTTTTGCAACACTCACTTGTTTTCCTGACATATCAGTTATAGTTATGAAAGCCTCACCTGAAACATTTGCTTCAATAGAAAGGGAAGATGAACTATTTGTAGGGTTAGGAGCCAATGTATACGAAGCTTGCATGTCGTTTTCTAAGATAGAAACCGTTGGATCAAAATTCATTCGCACTACAGGCGTTGATGTTGTATAATACCAAGTATCGTCTGCTAAATCCTTAAAGAAACATGTTTGTGGTTGTGAGGAACCGGCATTGGAAACTTTTAAGGTTGCATCATATGATCCAACAACAACCAAATATGTTTCACCGGTTACCAAATTAACTGGACTTAAGAAAGGAATAGTTAGCAATGTATTTGTATTATTCGCTGCAACAATGAAAGGAGCTGATTCTTCAATAAAAGCGAAGTCCCCATTTTCTATTCCATATATTTTGACAAAAATTTCTGTTCCAACAGCAGTACCATTTGCACCTCCAGCAAGCCGAATCGTCAATCCATTTAAAGTTTGATCACTCCAAATATCAAAAAGATTTCCA
>VGML01000149.1 GCA_016866415.1 Bacteroidota bacterium
TTTGGGTTCTATTACATATTATGTCGTTCAAGAAGAAAATAATTGTGTTAGCCCTCCAAGTGAAGTAACGATAACGTTTGAAAATTGTGAAGTAATCATTCCAACAGCTTTTACGCCTGATGGTGACAATGTTAATGATACATGGATCTTGGGTGGAATTGATGCAATATTCCCTAAAAATATTGTTTACATCTATAACCGTTGGGGGAATGTGATTTTTCAGTCTCAACAAGGAAAGTATGAAACGAATTCTTGGGATGGAAAATATGATGAAAAACAAATGCCAGTTGGATCGTATTATTTTATCATTGAATTCAATGATGATCAAACTCAGAATAAAACCGGAATAGTTAGCATTATCAAATAATCGTTGAGGCCTGATAAAGTTTCAGTTCTTCCCACGAGATTTTATTGCCAATTTCATCTTTAACTTTTGTAAGTGATGTCAGATTCAAATCTGAAAGCAACTCGGAAATTTCATTGATTCTAGTTTGTTCCATCACGTCTGCAAGTACAATTTTTTCAGCCTTAATTAATTGAACGAAATGACTTGTAATTGTGGTTGTTGAAAGTTGTCTTTCTTTAGCAATTTCTTCGCAGATTTTCCCTTCGTGCAAAAGTTCAAGTGTGATGTCGTAAGTTGACTTTTTAACTTCTTTTTCTTTTGATTTTTTTGAAATTTTGATGTCAGAAGTTCGATTATACCCATCGAGTTGATCGAGTAAATTTGCTGATTTATTTCGAACTAGATTTTGAATCGTGGCAATCTTAGAAATGTGGTAGTTTTCTATCTCTGATGTTTTGTAGAGCTCTTTGGTTATACTTCGCCCTGCAGATAAGGCTTCCGAATACAATTTGATTTTTTTAAGATTTAAAATTTTATGAAGCAATAACTCAGAAAAAAGCTCCAATTCATCGGTATATTGTTTCGTTTTCTTAACCAATTTCAAGGAAATTATCTTTTCATAAAGTTTATCCAAAATTTTATTTAGAATCGGGAAGAAGTAGTTGTAAGCCGCATCAATTCGCTCATAAATAAATTGTAAATCAACTTTTTCCATTGAAAACAAACGATCAATTTGATTTTTAAACTTGGTAGTTGGTTCGATTGTAGAATCAATTTCCATCAAAATTGTTTGAGCACATGTTTTGTGTTTGAATTTTTCTGTTTTAATGCCTGCGGTTTTATAGCTTACATTGTGATTAGACCATTCGCTCAACAATTCATACCATTCAAAAGCTTCTTTTATTTTTTTATGAAGATAAAGTAAACTATTTCTTTCTAGTTCGCTCTTCAATTCTGGTTGCTCTGATTTCGTGTTTGAAAATGATAGAATTTGTTCGTCATTAGACATACCAAGAAAACGTAATGGTTTCAGGAGAGTTAATCCATTGAGCGATTTAAGTCTCGAAAAGGCAACATAAGCTTGACCAGAAGCAAATGATTCGGAAACATCCAAAATTGCTTTTTCAAAGGTTAAACCTTGGCTTTTGTGAACGGTTATTGCCCAGGCAAGTTTTATTGGAAAATGCACAAATGTTCCAATTACTTTTTCTTTTATTTCTTGTGTATTTGAATCAATCTCATAGCGAATATTCGCCCATTCGTAGCGTTCCACGCTAACCTTCTTTTTTTCATTTGGGAAGGAAACAGTGATTTCATCCTCGGACAAAGAATCAATAAATCCTATTTTTCCGTTATAAAAATTCTTATCAAATGAAATATCATTTTTGATGAACATAATTTGCGCACCAACTTTTAATTCCAACGTTTTTTCCAATGGATATTGGTTTTCATTAAATTCTCCTGTAATTTCCGCATCGTACATGTACGATTTACCTTTTAGTAAATTCAATTCTTGGGCATTCATCTCATCCGCCTTTGAATTATGTGTTGTGAGTGAAATTACACCTTCCTTTTCCTTTTGTGAAATGCTAGGATTTACGTGTTTATTCAATAAATTTAAATCTTCATTTGTTATTCGATTGTTTCGAAGATTATTAAGTAGTTCGATAAAAACGTGATCATCCTGCCGATGAATTTTTTCTAATTCGATGTAAAGTGGTTTTTCAAAATCAAAAACGCGGGCATTGAAAAAATGAATTCCTCTGTAATAATTGCTTAAAAATTGCCACTCCTCACGTTTGACAACAGGAGGAAGTTGCATTAAGTCACCAATAAATAGAACTTGAATTCCACCAAAAGATTCATTATTTCGGCGAATGGTTTTCAACATCCAATCGATAGCGTCCAACAAATCAGCACGCAACATACTGACCTCATCGATGATCAATAATTCCAAACTGCGAATTAGTGAAATTCGTTGGCTGTTGATTTTAAAATGACGCTTTAAGGTAGTTTTGTTTTCGTGTTTAAAGTAATTGTCTGATTGAGGACTTTCAAATTCAGGAATAAAGCAACCAAATGGCAATTGAAAAAAGGAATGAATGGTAACTCCACCGGCATTTAATGCTGCAATTCCTGTTGGAGCTACAATGGCTGTATTTTTGTGTGTTGAGCTCACAATTTTTCGAAGTAAAGTTGTCTTTCCCGTTCCTGCTTTCCCGGTTAAAAAAACGCTTTTATTTGTTTGATTGATAATGTTCTCCGTATAGTTTGCTGGATCGAAATCGTTGGATAGGTTTGTATTGTTCATTACTTGAAGATACGAAAAAATATCAATTCGATAAGAAATAAATTAGCAGTTTTTTGATAGGTTAAATCTTTTCTTTCAAATACCTCCCCGTTGAATTGTCTTTTTCCTTTGCGAGATTTTCTGGTGTTCCTTCAAATAGAATATTTCCTCCGTTTTCACCACCAACAGGACCTAAATCAATAATCCAATCCGCACATTTTATGACTTCCATGTTGTGTTCAATGACAATTACGGAATGTCCGCGATTAATCAATGCGTTAAAAGCGATTACCAATTTATCAATGTCGTAAAAATGCAAACCGGTAGTTGGTTCGTCGAATATAAATAGGGTAGAAGGGGCGTTAGTTCCTTTGGATAAAAAAGAAGCTAATTTTATACGTTGCGCTTCTCCACCACTCATCGTGCTTGAAGATTGCCCAACTTTCAAATATCCCAAGCCAACATCAACTAAAGGTTGAATTTTTTCGACTATTTTCTGTTCAAGACGATCAGTGCGGGCTTTGAAGAATTCCAGCGCCTCATCTAAATTAGTTTCTAGTAATTCGTAAATGGTTTTACCTCTATAATCAATTTCAAGTGTCTCCGATTTGTAGCGCTTTCCGTTACATGTTTCACAAACCAAATTGACATCCGCCATGAATTGCATCCCAACGGTAATCGTTCCCTCGCCTTCGCACATTTCGCATCTTCCGCCTTCCACATTAAAACTGAAAAATCCAGGTTTGTATCCCCTCATTTTCGCCAATGGCTGTTTGGCGTATAATTCTCGAATTTCATCAAATGCCTTTACGTATGTAATAGGGTTGCTTCTTGATGATTTTCCGATTGGATTTTGATCCACAAATTCAATGTGTTTAATTAGTTTTAAATCACCTTTGATTGAATCAAATCTTCCAGGTAAATCAGAACTCAAGCCTAATTCTTTTCGTATCGCGGGATATAATATCGAACGAATCAATGTTGATTTGCCAGAACCGGAAACTCCTGTCAAACAGACCAAACTATTTAATGGAAAATCAACGTTTAAATTCTTAAGGTTGAACTGTCTAGCTCCTTCAATAGTGATTTTATTTTTTGAAATTCGACGTTTTGTTGGAACAGGTATGACTTTTCTCTCTAGCAAATACTCTGCGGTAAGACTGTTTGTGGACTTCTGTAATTGATCGAATGTCC
The DNA here is from genome assembly GCA_016866415.1 of Bacteroidota bacterium. Lineage (GTDB taxonomy): Bacteria > Bacteroidota > Bacteroidia > Flavobacteriales_D > Crocinitomicaceae > UBA952. The sequence goes on from VGML01000149.1 coordinate 3,831, forward strand.
CTTGAAAAACGACCTCTCCTCCATAAATTCCGGCTTTTGGTCCAATGTCTAAAATCTCGTCTGCGGCGCACATCACTTCTTCTTCGTGCTCAACAATAACAACTGTATTCCCAATTTCTTTTAAACGCTTCAAAACCGAAATCAGTCGCTCTGTGTCTTTTGGGTGCAATCCGATTGAAGGTTCGTCCAAAACATAGATTGATCCTACCAAACTGCTTCCAAGTGATGTTGCCAGATTTATTCGTTGGGATTCGCCTCCAGAAAGGGAATTGGCTGCGCGATTCAATGTCAAATAACCGAGCCCAACATCTTTCAAAAATCCAAGTCTGTTTTTAATTTCAGGTAAAATTCGCTTGGAAACTTGTTGTTCGTAATCGGGAAGAGCGAGTTTTTCAAAGAAAATATATGCGTCTTCAATTGAAAGCAATACACATTCCTGAATCGAAAGTCCGTTTATTTTGACATTCGCAGCGTCCCCCCTTAGTCGCGTTCCTTGACATTCCGGACAGATGGTTTTTCCTCGCGAAAGTAAAACACGGTATTGAATCTTATAAGTTTGACTTTCAATGAATCTAAAAAACTTGGTTAATCCTAAAAAGTGATTGTTTCCATCCCAAAGCAATTTCAGTTCTTTTGAAGTCAAATCTTTGATTGGTCTGTGAATGGGGAAGTCGAATTTCTTGGCATTAAAAATCAATTCATTTAGATATTCACTCATTGTTTCGCCTTTCCACGGAGCAATTCCACCTTCATAAACACTAAGCGTTCGATCTGGAAAAACCAAATCTTCATCAATTCCGAGCACCATACCATAACCTTCGCACTTTTTGCAAGCACCGAATGGATTGTTGAAAGCAAAAAAATGGAGATTTGGTTCTTGAAATTCAATTCCGTCCAATTCGAACCGGTTGTTAAACCAAATTGTTCGTTGATTATCCAATTCGAAAACGCCACAATTTCCGTTTCCTTCTGCGAATGCAATTGAAATGGAATCAGATGCTCGAGCTTCGTTACTTTCATCTGAAAAATCACAAGAAAGTCGGTCGATTACTAAATGAACTTCGGAATTGATATTTTGATTTAAAACGGATTCAATTAATTCAAATTGATTATTTAAATAAATACGTGTAAAACCTTGTTTATAAAGGTTTTCTAACTTTGAATTTATTGATTGATTTGGTTTTGTTTCGAGGGGTGAAAAAATCGCAACTTTCGCTGTATTAGGAAGTTCCTTTAAGTAATTCATAACGTCACCAACCGTATGTTTTTTTACTTCATTTCCAGATGTTGGGGAGTAAGTCCGACCTATTCGAGCATAGAGCAATTTTAGATAATCATATATCTCAGTCGTAGTTCCAACGGTAGAGCGCGGATTACTCGTTATTACTTTTTGTTGAATGGCAATTGATGGTGCGATTCCTTTGATGTAATCAGTTTCTGGTTTGTTCAGTTTTCCGAGGAATTGACGAGCATATGACGACATGCTTTCGATGAATCGTCTTTGACCTTCAGCATAGATGGTGTCAAATGCCAAACTCGATTTTCCAGAACCTGAAACACCCGTAATTACAGTAATTTTTCCATGTGGGATTTTGACATCTACGTTTTTTAGGTTGTGAACCCGAGCTCCTTTG
>VGML01000150.1 GCA_016866415.1 Bacteroidota bacterium
TTTAGTTGAACCGGCGATTTCATTTCTTTCTTTCGCTTTGTGAGTTCCTTGGCGACAATTCGCCAAATGTTGTTTAACATCGAGATAAATCGCATGGTTGTTCGGCTCAATACCAAAAACTCCCTCAGAAAGTGTTACTGATTTTGAAGTAACAGTTCCTTTTGAATCGTATATCTTTACTTTCATTATTTCTTAATTGTTACAGTTGAACCATTAGCTCCAGGTATGGAACCTTTCACAATTAATAGATTTCTATCAGATAATACCTTCAAAATTTCAAGGTTGGAAGCTAATCTTCTCTTATTGCCCATTTGACCAGCCATTCGCATTCCTTTGAATACACGAGCAGGGTATGAACAAGCTCCAATTGAACCAGGTGCACGAAGACGATTATGCTGACCATGTGTTGATTGACCAACTCCACCAAATCCATGTCTTCTAACAACCCCTTGGAAACCTTTACCTTTTGTAGTTCCAATTACGTCAATGTATTCTCCCTCTTCGAAGATAGAAACATCAACTGTATCACCGATATTTACGCTATCAAAACCTTTGAATTCCACCAATTTAGCTTTTGGTGCTGTATTCGCCTTTTTGAAGTGACCTTTCAAAGCATTTGGCGTATTCTTTTCTTTACGATTTCCAAATCCCAATTGAACGGCCTCGTAACCATCTCTGTCTTGTGTTTTGATTTGAGTCACAACACAAGGACCAGCCTCTATCACTGTGCATGGTAATGACTTACCCTCGGCACTGTAGATACTAGTCATTCCGACTTTTCGACCAATTATTCCAGGCATATTGCTTATTTAATTAATTACACTTTTATTTCTACTTCAACACCACTTGGTAATTCCAATTTCATCAACGCATCAACCGTTTTTGAAGAACTACTGTAAATGTCCATTAATCTCTTGTAGGCGCACAATTCAAATTGCTCACGTGCCTTCTTGTTCACGTGTGGTGAACGAAGAACTGTGTATATTCTTTTGTGAGTAGGAAGTGGAATTGGACCACTCACAACTGCTCCTGTAGATTTTACAGTTTTTACGATTTTTTCTGCTGATTTATCCAACAAATTGTGATCGTATGACTTTAATTTTATTCTAATTTTTTGGCTCATCTCCTATTTATTAAGCTGTGATTTTACCATTTGCTTTTGCTACCACGTCGTCTGATATATTCTTTGGAGCCTCAGCATAATGCGAGAATTCCATTGATGAACTTGCTCTACCTGAGGTTATAGTTCTTAATTGCGTAACATATCCAAACATTTCAGAAAGTGGAACATCAGCTTTTAAAACTTTAGCACCATTTCTATCATCCATTCCCTTCATCATTCCTCGTCTTCTATTTAAGTCTCCAACAACATCACCCATGTTCTCTTCAGGAGTAACAACTTCCAATTTCATGATTGGCTCAAGAAGAACTGGAGAGCAAGATTTTAGTGCAGATCTGTAAGCCATTTTCGCACAAAGTTCAAAAGACAATGAATCTGAATCGACATTGTGGTAAGAACCATCAATCAATTCAATTTTCATTGCTTCTACTGGGAAACCAGCTAAAACACCATTTTTCATTGATTCCTTAAATCCTTTTTCAACCGAAGGAATAAATTCTCTTGGAATATTTCCTCCTTTAATGCTATTAACAAACTCTAAGCCTGTTTTTTCAGCGTTATCTTGCGGAGATATTTTCACAAGAATATCTGCAAATTTACCACGACCTCCAGTTTGTTTCTTGTAAACTTCTCTATGCTCATATGAACCTTGAATATTCTCTCTGTATGCAACTTGAGGTGCTCCTTGATTTACTTCAACTTTAAATTCTCTTCTCAAACGATCAACAATAATTTCCAAGTGAAGCTCACCCATTCCGGAGATAATTGTTTGACCTGTTTCCTCGTCTGTGTTCACACGGAATGTTGGATCTTCTTCAGACAATTTAGATAAACCAATTGATAACCTGTCTGTATCTGCTTGTGTTTTAGGCTCAATTGCCAAACCAATAACTGGATCAGGGAAAACCATTGATTCAAGAACGATTGGCGCATTTTCAGCACACAATGTATCACCTGTTTTGATGTCCTTAAATCCAACAACCGCACCAATATCTCCAGCACCTAGAACACCAATCTGATTTTGCTTGTTAGCATGCATTTGAAATATACGCGAAATACGTTCTTTGCTGTCTGAACGTGTATTCAATACGTAAGAACCAGCCTCAAGCTTACCTGAATATGCCCTAACAAAACACAACCTTCCTACAAATGGATCTGTAGCAATTTTAAATGCTAGTGCAGAGAAAGGCTCATCAAATGAAGGCTTCCTTGAAACCTCTTGCTCCGTTTTAGGATTAATTCCTCTGATTGCTTCGATATCCAGCGGTGAAGGGAGGATCTCCATTACCATATCCAACATCGCTTGAACTCCTTTGTTCTTGAAAGAGGAACCACACATCATTGGAACAACCTTACCTGAAATCGTCGCCTCACGAAGTGCGTTCAAAATTTCTCTTTCAGTTAATGAATTTTCATCTTCAAAGAATTTCTCCATTAAAGACTCATCAAATTCAGCAACAGCCTCTAACAATTCACTTCTTAATTGACGTGCTTCATCTATAATATCAGCAGGAATTTCAACCTCTTGGTAAGTCATACCAAAATCATCCTCATTCCAAACAATTCCTTTGAAGTTAATCAAGTCAACAACTCCTTTGAAGTTATCTTCCTCGCCAATGTTAATTTGAAGAGGAAGAGCATGACTTCCAAGCATATCTTTCACTTGCTTACAAACTTTTAGAAAGTCAGCTCCTTGTCGATCCATTTTATTAACGAATCCAATTCTAGGAACATTGTAATTATTTGCAAGTCTCCAGTTCGTTTCTGATTGAGGCTCTACACCATCAACTGCAGAGAATAGAAATACTAAACCATCCAATACACGGAGTGAGCGGTTTACCTCTACTGTAAAGTCAACGTGTCCTGGGGTGTCAATAATATTAATATGATATTGCTGACCTCGATAGTTCCAATTTAAGGTTGTAGCAGCAGACGTAATTGTTATACCTCTTTCTTGTTCCTGCTCCATCCAGTCCATAGTTGCAGCACCGTCATGAACCTCTCCAATTTTATGATTTACTCCACCATAAAACAATATTCGTTCTGTCGTTGTGGTTTTACCTGCATCAATGTGAGCAGCTATACCAATATTTCTTGTAAATTTAAGATCTCTTGACATTTCTATTAGAATCTAAAGTGTGAAAATGCTTTATTTGCCTCAGCCATTCTTAAAGTGTCCTCTTTCTTTTTATAAGCCGCACCTTCTTCTTTCGAGGCAGCAATAATTTCTGAAGCTAACTTTTGAGCCATTGTTTTCTCATTTCTTTTTCGAGAGTAACCAATCAACCATTTCATAGCAAGTGACGACTTCCTTTCTTCACGAACAGGCGTTGGAATTTGAAAAGTAGCTCCACCAACTCGGCGACTTCTTACTTCAACAGTTGGCGTTACATTTTCCAATGCTTTTCTCCAAATGTCCAATCCATTCTGATCTTCTATTTTCTTGTCTACGATCTCAAGAGCATCGTAGAATATTTTAAACGCTAAACTCTTTTTACCAGAATACATTAAATTATTAACGAATTTGGTAACTACCACATCATTAAATTTCGGATCTGGCAGAATAGCAATTTTTTTGGCTTTTCTTCTTCTCATCTTTCTAAGTCTTAATTATTTTTGCTTAGGACGTTTTGTTCCGTATTTTGATCTTCTCTGACTTCTTCCTTGCACACCTGCAGTATCTTCTGCACCGCGAACAATGTGATAACGAACTCCTGGAAGATCTTTAACTCTTCCTCCGCGAACCAGAACGAGGGAGTGTTCTTGAAGATTGTGGCCTTCACCACCGATGTAAGCATTGACTTCTTTTCCGTTCGTTAAGCGAACACGCGCCACTTTACGCATTGCTGAATTAGGCTTTTTCGGCGTAGTTGTATAAACACGCACGCAAACTCCTTTACGTTGTGGACATGAATCAAGCGCAGCGGACTTACTTTTCTTCACCACCGCAGTTCTTCCTTTGCGAACTAACTGTTGAATAGTTGGCATAAAATACTCTTAATTTTTAGTAAATAATCTACCTCAAACGCACTTTGAGGGGTGCAAAGATACCATATTTATTTTATCAGACAAGTGAAATTTTAAAAAAAATCAATTTTTCGACAAAAAATTGTTCATTTGACGATTTAATCCATTCTATTACCTACAAAAAAGCTCCTTTCGGAGCTTTTAAATAATTTATAAAATTTTATTTTACTTGATAAAGAGTTGACTTAACTGCGTCAATCAAACGAGAAACATTGGGTAAAGCTTCTTCAATTAAGGTCGGAGAGAACGCAAAAGGAGTATCAGTTTGTGTAACTCGTAATACAGGAGCGTCTAAATAATCAAAAGCATAACGTTGCAGATGATATGAAATTTCAGATGATATTGATGCCAAAGGCCATGATTCCTCAAGGACAATGCAGCGATTTGTCTTCTTCACAGATTCTACAACACAATTGTAATCAATTGGTCGAATCGTACGCAAATCAATAATTTCAGCATGAATATTATCCTTGGCTAAAATCTCTGCGGCCTCATAAGCTACTTTAATTATTTTCCCAAAAGAAACAATAGTAACATCACTTCCTTTTCTTTTCACATCGGCAACACCAATTGGAATTATGTATTCACCCTCAGGAACTTCTCCTTTATCACCATACATTTTCTCTGACTCAAGAAAAACAACTGGATCTTCGTCGCGAATTGCAGCTTTCAACAAGCCTTTGGCATCGGCAGGATTGGAAGGAGTGATTACTTTAAGTCCTGGGACGTGCGCGTAAAATGCTTCGAAACTTTGTGAGTGCGTTGCCGCTAATTGACCAGCCTGGCCATTCCCACCTCGAAACACAATTGGACAATGATATTGACCACCTGACATTTGTAACATCTTCGCAGCGGAGTTGATAATTTGGTCAGCAGCCAAAATTGCAAAGTTCCAAGTCATGAATTCAACAATAGGTCTCAATCCATTCATGGATGCGCCAACCGCTATTCCAGCAAAACCAAGCTCAGCAATAGGTGTATCGATAACTCTTTTAGGACCAAATTCGTCAAGCATTCCTTGAGAAACTTTATAGGCTCCATTGTATTCAGCAACCTCTTCTCCTAGAAGAAAAACTCGTTCATCTCGCCTCATTTCCTCACTCATAGCCTCGCGAAGCGCTTCTCTAAATTGTAATGTTTTCATATGTAAATAATTTGTCTTTAAAGGTCATATGGAATACGCCATGATATTTTCATCGGTGCTTGCGCGATTTATTTGCATGGCTATTTCATATTATTTAACAAGAATGCAAAAATAATTAATACATGTTTACTTTAAAATTGTT
>VGML01000151.1 GCA_016866415.1 Bacteroidota bacterium
ATTTGAATACGTATGCCGAGGTACAGTTGTTGGACGCAGAATAAATCCCAACAGTGCTGGGTCGCTTCCCAAATGGGTGATACTCGAAAATACAGCTAGATTATAGTTTCCATCTTTTGATATAGATCCAATTAGATTAGCGGATTTGTAACCCATGCAGGAATTAATTAAATTCAACCTAGGTACTTTCGAAAGAGCTTGAAAATCAGCTTTGTCCAAACAAATCATCGTTTAGTAATTTTGTTATTGGTAATGCTTCTTTGGCGATTGCATTTGAAGCGATTGATATCTTCAGAACGTGTTTTCAAGTGTTTGGTTTTACATTCCTCTACTCGCTTTCTCCAAAGTTTGTATGAACTATATTTCAATTCTTTTTTCATTAAGTTTCGAACCGCTTGTTCGTTCAATCCAAATTGCAATTTTATAGCGTCGAAAGGTGTTCTGTCCTCCCAGGCCATTTCAATAATGCGGTCGATATCCATTTCTGAAAGCTTACTTTTCTCTTTCTTTTTAGGTGACACGTATGCCAATGGAGAAGGTAAATTACTGTACTGACAAATTAGGTCTAGTTCCATTTCAAAGAAACACTTTAGTGCATCTTATTGTTTTTGATTTTATTTTTTTCTCAGAGAATTTTTAATCAACATTTCATTTAATTATCATTTTAAGTGTTAACCATATCCCGCTAATCTACTTGTTTGATATTTTCAAAATATAATTGGCTTTGAATTTACATGGCTTTCAATTTTACCGTAATTTTGTGTCGATTCTACCATGAGGATTCTTTTTTCATTTTTATTCATTTCAATTCTATTAAGTAAAACCGCTTACAGTGTTTTTTGGCAAGTCAATTTCTATCTGAATCAAAAAGAAATTACTGAAAAAGAGTGCGAGAATAAAAATCGGCCCGAAATGCGTTGTAATGGTAAGTGTTATCTTGCTAAACAATTGAAAAAAGCGGAAGCTGAACTGAATTCTCAAAAAGAAAAACAAGAAAGATCGATTTCAAATTTAAAAGTTTTAGAAGAGGGTATTTTTGTCCCGTTATCAGCTATTTTTTTTGAGGTCAATCCCAATAAATTAGAGTTAAGTAAGGCTTTTTTTTGTTACGAAAATTTCTACTCCTATGAAGTAGGATCTCACTATTTTCACCCACCTTCCAAAAGCTTTAATGTTTAATTTTTGATTGCTTCGAACAGTTGAAGGCGATCTTATTTTTATTTCGTTGAATAGATTCAACATTAAACATTAATTTTTTCAATATGCGTATTAGTATACTCGCGTGGTTGCTGGTGTTAAGCACTAGGTCCATAGCCTGCGATATTTGTGGAGGTGTTAGCAGCAATGCTTCAATTGGACTATTTGCCTCGACGAAATTTCACACTTTAGGATTTCGGAGTTCATACCGAAGTTTTTCTACCTATATGAATGGTGTTCGACATTCGAGAGAATATTTGTTTGGACAAGAAGTTCAGTATAGAACGCAGATTCATTCAAGAATTCAATTGATGGGTTCGATACCCTATCAAAGTGCCATTCAGAATAGGGATTTTGGAAGCGATTTTATTTCCGGAATGGGTGATCCAACTATCATTTCGAATTTTATTCTTCTTCAGAATAGAGATTCAAATGGAGTTAGTAAAAAATTCCTTTCATTGGGAATAGGATTAAAAGCTCCGCTTGGAAAAACAACTGAAAATTCAAATGGATTGAAAAATCTTTATCCTGGAACTGGCTCTTGGGATTATTTACTTCTTTCGAATTATACACATCAGTTTGCAAAATCTTGGGGTTGGCAGACTGAATTTAGCTATTCATTTAAAGGAAAGGATTCATTTGGTTTTCAATATGGGAATAGTTTTCAATCCGCAAGTCAAGCATTTCGTAATTTCAAATTTTCCTCGTATCGCCTTATTGCAGCAGCAGGAATGAATTTTGAACATCATGCGAATAGTAGACTAAATGGATTAGCAACAATCGGTAAAACCAACGATGGAATTATTCTGTCAAGTCGAGCTAGTATCAATTTATTGACGTACCGATGGTTATATTCCATCAATATTCAAAATCCATTGTATCAAAATTTAAACGAAGGAAGCATTCGTCAAAAAGTGAGTGCATCCGTAAGTATTAGTTATTTATTTAAAACATCAAAAAAATGAAAAATTTAAAATTTGTATTTATCTCGTTAACTTTTGGGCTAATCAGTTGTCATAAGCATAATAATGCCACAAATGCAACAATTAATTTTCTTGAACCAACTGCTGGCGACACCCTTCAATTTGGTGAAGAACTTCACATAGAAGGAACCATTCAAGGTGATGGGGAATTACACGGTTATACGCTAAACTTGCTCAATTCTAACACCGGACAAAGCTTGTTGTCAAAATCAACGCACGATCATGGTGAGTCTTTCAGTTTCCATGAGCATTGGTTAAACAATCTGACTGATACGGCCAATGTAAAGATATCAGTAGAGGTTGAAATTAATCATGAGGGACTAAAAACATCAAAAGAAATCAATGTAGTTTGTTTGCCAAATTAAACTTTAATAAATGAAAACAATAATAATTATCGATACCATTTTGTTCCTTATCGTGATTAAGTATTTTATAGACATCTTTAGGTATTTAAAAGTACTTAAATCAAAACCGGAATTAATGGAACATCAATTAAAATCAAAAAAAAATTAATCTTTAAAACACTTTAAAAATGAAATTAATCCTAATATTAGCACATTTTATTTTTGCAGCAACCGAAATGTATTCTCAGTCATACTTGGGACAAAATGTCCCTGATGTAACAGAGACAGACTGTAATAACAATACTGAACGAATTTACGATGTTTTGGCTACCGGAAAACCAATTTTGATTTTCAAAACAGATATGATTTGTAGTAATACAATTGGTTTTGGGACAACGGTTAGACAGTATGCTGACTTATATCAAGCACAATACAGAACTTGGGTTTGTGCAGATTTTATGGATGCTTCCAATTATTCGGAGCAATGTTCTTTCATGCAACAATATCAACAACAAACGGGTTTAAACGCAAACTCCGCATTTTGTTTTATCGATACAACGTCAGTAGGTGCATACGATCCAGCAACGCGTTCTTCAATACCAAAATGTTTTCAAGGATATGTCGTGATTGGCTTGGATTCAACCATTATATATGTTGGAGGCGATGTGAATCTTGCTGTAAATGCTGCACTTAACGAAAGTCAGGCTTTAGATATAGACGAAAATAAAATGGTTAAAGGAGTTTCTATTTACCCCAATCCTTCCTCTGATTGGCTATTTGTTGACACGTCTATCGATTTAGAAGAAATCAATATCACTAATGCCACCGGTCAAAGTGTTGAATTTTCAAAGAATTTAATTAATCCTATTGACATTTCTTCTTTTGAACAAGGTTTTTACATTGTGTGTCTCAAACTGAAAAATGGAAGATTTGTTAATGAACGTTTAAGAAAAATGTAGTTTATACATAGATTATTTCGAATTAGATCACATTCTAATTTTGTATACAACTTATTATAAATCAATTAAATATTAAAAAAAATGAAAAATATATTTAAAATCATTGGATGCTTATTGTTATCCTTAAACACGAGCATATTGAAAGCTCAATTACCCTCTTCTTTACCGATTTCCTTCGCTTGGGGAGAAAGTGCAGGCGGAACAGATTGGGACAACAATTTCAGAACTGTAGTTGATAGTGTCGGAAATGTATATAGCTTGGGTTTTACATACAGCCCTATTTTTAACTACACAACGGATAATTCGATTAACGATGATATTTCAGCTAACTCTGGTTCGTCTGTTTATCTTATCAAATACTCGCCTTCAGGCAATTTAATTTGGAAACGTATGTATAATGCCAATGCTTCAGACGAAAGGCTTGATTTGACGTTGAAAAACAATACGTTAGTATGGTCGGCTGGATTTACGGGAACTCAACCCTTTGGCGACTCAACTTTTACATCTGCCAATTCAGGAGCTGCCTATTCGGTTATTTTTGTTAGTCTTGACTTAGACGGCAATTTTAATTGGGCTAATCAATTAAATGTTGACCTAGCCGAATACGCCTCTATTGACTTGGCAATTGATGAAAACTCAAATGTATATTTCACCACAGCATTTGAAGGGAGTACATCAACTGTTTCAGGAAACTACACTTCTGCCGGAATAGGTGGAGATATTTTGTATGGTAAAATTAATTCTACTGGTAATTTTGCGTGGATAAACCGAATTGGAAATAATGAAGATGACAAAAGCGGGAATATCATTTTAGATAATAATGGAGCTATTTTGTTATCGGGAAGATTCACAACCACACTAACGATTGGAACCAACAACTTAAGCAGCCCTGTTGGATACGATTGGTTTTTAACTAAACTTAATCCAACAAACGGGACAGCTATTTGGGCTATAAGTGAAGGAGGTTTAGGAAGTGAAGACCGTATTTCTGCTCTTGGTGTCAACCCTTGGAATGAAATTATTATTACAGGTCGCTTTACGAGTTCCTTTTCGTTTGGCACACAATCCATATCATCTGTTGGTAATGATGATATTTTTGTTGCGAAATACGCGAGCAATGGTTCTTTCCTTTGGGTGAAAACATTTGGAACTACCGGAGAAAATGACTGGACTTCCAATGGTATTGGAATTGATGACGCAGGAACAATTTGGGTAGAGTCTTCTGTTGGGGGAGACAATAATGGACAGAATTACCCAGTCTTTTATGGTTATCCAAACGATTCTTTGAACTTGTCTGGAAATCAGGATTTTGTCTTTTGCCGATATAGCAATTCCGGTGATTTACTATCTATCAATGCTTTTGGGACAGAAGCTTATGAGTTTTCACAGGATTATTTTTTTGACAAACAAACAGGCAAATCATATATTGCGGGTCATCATACAGCCGATACAACCATTTTTAATCAGGATACACTATTGGTTCGTGGTGGTTTTGCTGATGGATTTACTGCTGTTGTAAATCCAACTATTTACGCAAAAAATGACCTTCATACAGTATCAACAACGGCGCAACAAATGATTATGGTATTGATGAATGATATTTATCCAAATGCTCCTGTTTTAACAATTGTTCAAGGACCAACACATGGGAATGCATTTGTAATGGGCGGTGATCACATTGCCTATACTGCAACAGGAACTTACAGCGGTAATGACACCATCCGATATAGAATTTGTGAAGGCAATGAATGTGATGAAGCCTTATTAGTTGTTACAAATAATTTTTTAACCTCTAACCATGAACTCATTGATGATTTCGACGTTGAGGTATTTCCAAATCCTTCTTCACAAACTATCTCATTAAGATCACCCAAATTAGAATCATATAAAGTAAGTATATTTAATAATATCGGGCAATTAGTTGTGTCATTTGAAG
>VGML01000152.1 GCA_016866415.1 Bacteroidota bacterium
TACTTTATCATTAGCATAATTGATGATTGCTGGTAAAGAATCTTTTGACGGAATATTTATGTAATAAAGAAACAAGGAACCATTCAATGGACCCAAATCTATTTGTTGCATGCAAAAATTGAACTTTTGAAAGATGCATGGTTTGTAATTGTAAATTTCAGCCAATTTCAACTCATACGGACAATCAATCGACACTTTTCTATAGCTATGTTCTGGAAATTCAGTCTTTAAATAGGTTGGGGGTTTCGGAACAGGATTGTCATTTTTACAAGCACAAAACACAATTGATATTGAGATAATAGTAAGAATTTTACTCATGTTCTTGCATTTTAATAACCTTCACGTTACGGATCCGTTTCTTATCAGATGAAACAACAATCAATTTGTAATTCGAAATAGTAATAAACTCGTTGTTCTTTAAGATTCGACCAGCTTGCTCAATAATCAGTCCTCCCAAAGTTTCAGCATCACCTTTAACTGATTCAAAATCAGAACCATCTGTTTCTACTATTTTATAAAAATCATTTAAAGAAGTTCTTCCCTCAAAATTAAACATATTCTCATCTAATTTAACAAATGGAATTTCGTTTTCATCAAATTCATCAGTGATTTCACCGACAATCTCCTCTAATATATCCTCCAAAGTTACGATTCCGCTGGCACCTCCATATTCATCGACAACGATCGCCATGTGCATCTTCATTTTACGAAATTCTTGAAGCAAATCATTTATTTTTTTGTTTTCAGGAATAAAAAATGGTTTTCTCAAAACAATTTTCCAATCAAAATCTTCCGATTTATCTAAGTATGGGAGTAAATCCTTTATGTATAAAAAACCGATTACATTATCTTGTGAGTCACTAAAGACTGGAATTCTCGAATATCCTGCTTCCAAAATAAAATCAAGAACTTCTTTAATATTTAATTCTGCATCTATTGCCTCCACTTCAACTCGAGGAGTCATTATTTGACAGGCTTCGGTCTTTCCAAAACGCACAATTCCTTCCAAAATTTTATGGTCTTCTTCGGAATCCGAATCTTCTTTGGTAAGAGCTAAAGCTTGTTCCAATTCATCGGTTGTAACTTGCACTGAACTTTTGGTGATCTTTTGAATAAAAAACGACCCTTTAACCAACACAAACTTTATCCACGAAACGGGTGGTGTTGTACGGAAAATATTCAAAGGATAAGCTACCCAATTAACTACTTTTAAAGAATTTCTGGTCGCGAAAATTTTTGGAATCACTTCACCTGTCAGTAAGATTAGAAAAGTGATTCCGACAACTTCTAATAAAAAGCGTGTTAATTCGGTTCCGGGTTTTGTTGGAATGAGTTGATCCATGATAAATGTTGATAGAATTACTACCCCTACATTAACGAAATTATGAATAATAAGAAGCGTTGCTAAAAGTTCCTTGGGCTTTGAAATCAACTCTAAAATCATCTTTGCTTTGGGCGTATTTTCTTTTTTAAGTGAATCAGTTTCAGCTGGTTTCAAAGAGAAGAATGCAGATTCTGAACCTGACATAAGCGCCGCTAAAAACAATAGAACAAGCACAAGAAGTAAATAAAGTATCGTAGATGAAGTAAAGCCGAATTCAACGACTTGATATAAATTTTGACTGGAAGGATCGGAACTATTCATTCGACTTAAAATGGAACGTTATCATCCGATGATGCTGATAAATCCGGCATAGATGAAGGACTTAATGGTTTTCCTTCAGTTGAGTAAGAAGAAGGTCGCTCTCCATCTGGTCTTGAAAGAATGGTGAGTTCATCACCTACAACTTCGGTTGCATAACGATTATTCCCATCCTTATCTTGCCAAGAACGCTTTTTCAATTTACCTTCAACATAAACTTTAGTTCCTTTTCGGATATATTTTTCTGCAACCTCAGCCAATCCTCTCCAAAGAACAATGTCGTGCCAATCCGTTATTTCTCTTTTCTCACCCGTGTTTTTATCAGTAAAAATCTCAGAGGTCGCTAGAGGAAAAGAAGCGATTACAGCTCCATTGTCTAACCTCTTGATTTCTGGGTCTTTACCAAGATTTCCAATTAGAATTACTTTGTTGACACTGCCATTCATAATACAAAGGTATAAAAATAAGAAAATGGATAGATTTATTTTCTTTTTGTGGATTTTTTCGTTCCTTGATTTTCAGCAATTTCCAAACATTCGGCTAAGGTTAATTCCTCTGGCCTCTTATCCTTTGGTAGTTTGAAATTGTTTTTTCCAATTTTCAAATAAGCTCCATATTTTCCGTTCAACAACTGAACATCTTCTCGTTCATCAAAGGATTTTATCAAATTATTCGCTGCTGCAGTCTGCTTTTCAATATACAACTCAAGCGCTCTATCAAACGAAATGGAGATGGGATCCTCGCCTTTTGGAATAGAAACAAAGGTTTTTCCGACCTGTATGTACGGCCCAAATCTCCCTGTATTTGCTTTCACTTCAAGCCCATCAAGATTACCTAAAACTCGTGGTAATTTGAAAAGTTCAAGCGCTTCTTCCAAGGTTATCGATCCGATTGATTGACTTGGCTGTAATGACGCAAATAAAGCTTTCTCTCCATCTGCTTTCTCATCTCCAATTTGAATCATCGGTCCAAAGCGACCAATTCGAGCGATTACTTTTCTTCTTGAGGACGGATGAACCCCCAATTCACGCTCTCCTGTTGCTCGATCTGAATTTTCAAGCGTTGACTCAACATTTTCGTGAAAAGGCGAATAGAACGTATGCATCATCTTAGTCCATTCAATTTTTCCAGATGCAATTTCATCAAACTCCGCTTCAACCTTCGCCGTGAAATTGTAATCCATGATTCGTTCAAAGTGAGTGTTTAAAAAATCAGTGACAACGATACCAATGTCAGTTGGCGAAAGTTTATTTTTGTCTCTACCTGTTGTTTCTGATTTGATTTCTTTCGAAATGGTATCCTTTTTCAAAGTCAAACTCACATAATTTCTCAACGCACCTTCACGTTCTTTTTTCTCCACATAACCTCTTTTTTGAATAGTAGAAATAGTTGGAGCATATGTTGAAGGTCGGCCGATTCCCAATTCTTCGAGTTTCTTTACCAATGAAGCTTCAACATAGCGAGCCGGTGGTCGTGTAAATCGTTCAACGGCTGTAATTGAGTCTACTGAAAGTTTTTCATTCAATTCAACAGCAGGAAGCAATCCTTCGATGTCGTCATCTTCATTTTCGTCTGAACTTGACTCAATGTAAACTTTTAGAAATCCATCAAATTTGATAACTTCACCTTTTGCTGCGAAATGGTCTTGCGTTTTTAAACCTCCAATTTTGATGGTAGTTCGCTCCAACTGTGCATCCGCCATTTGACTTGCAATTCCTCGTTTCCAAATCAAGTCATATAGTCTTTCTTCATCCCGATCACCATCAATTTCAGAACGGTTAAAATCCGTTGGTCGGATGGCTTCGTGAGCTTCTTGTGCTCCTGCAGACTTCGTTGTATACTTTCTGATTTTCGAATAATTCGGCCCGTAATTTTTTTCTATCGCATCTTTTGCCGCACTAATTGCTGTTTGAGAGAGATTTACTGAATCCGTTCTCATGTAGGTTATCAATCCTGATTCGTACAAACGCTGAGCAACCGACATTGTCTTGGTGACAGAAAAACCTAATTTCAAACTGGCCTCTTGTTGTAGTGTAGATGTCGTGAAAGGCGCAGCTGGTGTTCGAGTGGCAGGTTTTGTTTGGATATCATCAACAAAAAAATCTGTTGTTTTGCACGCCTCCAATAAATTCTCCGCTTCTTTTTCATTTTCAAGTTGCTTGGAAAACTCGGTTTTTAAAACTCCTTTCGCAGATTTAAACTGACCATTTACGCGAAAAAACGGATTTGAATTAAACGCATCGATTTCTTTTTCACGTTCAACAATCAAACGAACGGCAACAGATTGAACTCTTCCAGCAGACAAACTCGGACGGACTTTTTTCCATAAAACCGGAGACAACTCAAAACCAACAATTCGGTCTAAAACGCGTCTAGCTTGTTGCGCATCAACCAATTCCTTATTAATTTTTCTAGGATTTTCAATTGCTTTTAAAATCGCTGACTTTGTAATTTCATTAAATGTAATTCGTTTGGTGTCTTTTTTCTTCAAATCAAGCGTCTCATACAAATGCCAAGAAATGGCTTCTCCTTCGCGGTCTTCATCGGTAGCGAGCCATACCACTTCGGCATCTTTCGCTAGTTTTTTCAGTTCGGAAACGACTTGTTTTTTATCTGAAGACACTTCATAATTTGGCAAAAAGTTATTCTCTAAATCAATTGCAAGTCCCTTCTTTGCTAGATCTCTAACGTGACCAAAACTAGACTTAACCACAAAATCTTTTCCTAAATAACCTTCTATTGTTTTTGCCTTCGCAGGTGACTCAACGATAACCAAATTTTTCGCCATACTTGATTAATTTTTGGACAAATGTAAAAGTAAAACTATTGAATCCACAAATTGTTTTTTATGATTTTTTTACCCTCTATTTAATTAACCTATGGTTAAGAATTTTAAAAATTTTGAAATTTTCATTTTTGAATCATTTTGAAATTTTAACTATGTCATTTTGTCACTCTTTTTGAATTTCGTAATTTTGCATTCCTATTTTTATAAAATGTCAATCGGTAATAAAGTAATTGAAGAAGCCAAACAAGGTGAAGCGACTATGGTTAGCACCAACGAAAATTCAACAGGAAAAAAACTGTATCTGGAAAGCTATGGCTGTCAGATGAATTTTTCGGATAGTGAGGTCGTTGCTTCGATTATGTCGAGTGAAGGATATCATACGACGAGAAACATGGAAGAAGCTGATGTGATTTTAATAAATACCTGTTCCATTCGTGAAAATGCAGAAACACGTGTTCGCAATCGATTGACTGACTTTAAAAAACGAAAAGAGGATAATCCTGAATTGGTTGTTGGAATTTTAGGCTGTATGGCTGAACGACTTAAAAAATCGTTATTAGAAGAAGAAAAATTAGTTGATTTAGTTGCTGGACCAGACGCTTATCGCGATTTACCAAATTTGGTAGATGAAGTTGGAACTGGACAAAAAGCCGTAAACGTTTTACTTTCTCGTGATGAAACGTATGCCGACATTTCTCCTGTTCGCTTGGACCAAGGAGGTGTAACCGCATTCGTTACCATCATGCGTGGCTGCGATAACATGTGTTCGTTTTGTGTTGTTCCATTTACCAGAGGTCGTGAGCGATCTAGGGATCCGCAAACGATTGTTCAAGAATGTAGAGATTTATTCGAAAAAGGATACCGCGAAGTAACGCTTTTGGGGCAAAACGTCGATAGTTATCGTTGGAATATTTCATCGAAAGGAGAAATTAGAGACCCAAATCTTCCAACGAC
>VGML01000153.1 GCA_016866415.1 Bacteroidota bacterium
CTAATGTTACGATTGAAAATTCAGGATCTCAGAACTTGACTGTTACAGCAACAACTTTAAGTGGTGCAAACGCAGCGGATTTTAGTGGGACTTTCAGTGGAACAGTTGGTCCAACAAGTAGCCAATCATTCACCTTGAATTTTGCACCAACAGGAACAGGAACACGTACTGCAACATTGAGTATTGCAAATGACGATAGCGATGAAAATCCATATGTGATTACATTGTCTGCTGTTGGAACAGATAATTTAGCAACGGAACCAACTTCAAATCCAACCAATTTAACTTTTCCACTTATTAAAGCATATACACTTGGTGGTCAATATGCTGCCGGTGTAAATGCTGAAAAATACATCGTGCTTTGGAAAAATGGTTCTGCAGTAACTGGTGTTCCAACGGATGGTACAACGTATAAAAGAGGTGATGTAATTGGTGATGCAAAAGTGGCATACATTGGAAGTGGAATGAGCTTCACCCCGCGTCATGTCATTGCTAACCAAAATTATCATTTCGCTGTGTATGCATTCAATGGTCCAGATGGATTTGAAAACTATAAAACAACTGCTCCAGCAACAGGAAACGTGACGAGTCAAGGAGCTCAAATTGGAAATTACTACAATGGAATTAACTCAAATTCCTCCTCATTTCTTACAAATTTATCTGCGTTAATTAATCCACATAATTTTGTCTCTTATTTTAATTACAAAACTACAATGATGAATCAATTTGAGATTCGTGATACTACCGCAGATCAATCATATGTAGTTTGTGTTTACTCGGGAGAAAGAAAAGTATTTAACGATCCTTTTGATTGGACAGCAACTGGTTATTCACGTGAACATACCTATTCTCATTCGTGGATGCCTACTTTCCCCGCAGACAATCCTGAACAAAAAGAATACAACGACCAACATAATTTATACCCAACCAATCTTCAAAATGCGAATACGCCAAGAAGTAATTTGCCTCTAGATATTATTACAGGAAATACTGTATTTACCTATTTAGGTTGTTCAGTTGGATATAACAGTTCCAATCAATTGTGTTTTACTCCGCGTCCTGAGCAAAGAGGTAACGCTGCAAGATCAATATTCTACATGGCAACTTGCTACAATGGTCAATTAGGAAACAACTGGCAAATACCGACAAATCAAAATCAAGACATTTTGAAACAATGGCATTATGCAGATTTACCTGATAATTATGAAATTGCACGTCACGAATATATTTATTCATTGCAAAATAATAGAAATCCGTACATTGATTCAACTGATTTTGTATGCCATGTGAACTTTTCAAATATGACCTATAATGCTTGTCAAGCTGGGTTACAAGAAAAGTTAGAAGCTAATTTTTCCGTTTTCCCTGTTCCTTCAAACAATAAAGTATATGCGCAAGTAAATGGAGTAAATATTACTTCATATTCGGTTACAGACGCTCAAGGCAGAACCATTCTAGAGGTTAATGGTCAAAATCTACCTGTGTTAGAACTTGCTGCTGATAAATTCAAATCTGGAGTTTATATCCTAAAAGTAGGAACTGAATATGGTACCGTTCAATCTTCGTTTGTGATTGAATAATGTCTAAATTCTTTTACATATTTTGTGTGGGAGCAAGTCTTATGGCTTGCTCTTCGCATTTAGCTGTAAATTCAACTAATAATAAACAGCCCATTTCAAGCGAAATAAGGCCGGACGAAAAACTATCCAATGAAATCAAGCCATACAAAGACTCATTGGATAAAAAAATGAATGAAGTTATAGGGAAATCAGAAACAGATTTCATCGTTGCAAGACCATCATCGAATTTAATGAATTGGGTTGCGGATGCAATTTTTGTTAATCAAACAAGGAATGTTCGTCTGTCACAACCGTTAATTTGTTTACTCAATACTGGAGGAATTCGTTCTTCAATCGGTAAAGGAGACGTTACACTTGGCGATATGTATAAGATAATGCCTTTTGAAAACACCCTAGTTTGGGTAGAACTTCCTATTTCGGTTATTCCTGAAATCGAAACCTACTTGACAAAATCTGGAGGTGAACCAATAGCAAATTGTAAATTGATCAATGGGAAATTAGAAATCAATGGAATTCGACAAAATGTAACTCATTTTTGGGTTCTGACCTCTGACTATCTGATGAATGGAGGCGATAAAATGGATTTTTTCAATAAGAAAACTAATTCAAATTCAACAGGAAAATTACTTCGCGATATTTTGATAGAAGAGTTGAAAAATCAAGGGACAATGATCGAAAATATGGAATTGAGAGTGAAAGGTTGAGAGTTAAGTATTGAGAAAGTTAAAATTTAGATTAGCATGATTCCATTTAATAAGCCATACGTCACAGGAAAAGAAATTTCTTACATAAAAGAAGTTATTGCTTCAGAAAAAATAGCTTCTAATGGAAAATTCATGGCAAAATGCGAACATTTTTTTATGGAACGCTATGGTTTCAAACTTGCATTACTGACAACTTCTTGCACCACAGCTCTGGAAATGGCTGCATTGCTTATTGACATAAAACCTGGTGATGAAATCATTGTCCCTTCTTACACGTATGTGAGTACGTCGAATGTATTTGAAAAATTGGGAGGAAAAGTTGTTTTCATAGATGCGAATGTAGAATTTCCGAATATAGATCCTGAGAAAATTGAAGGACTCATTACAGACAATACTAAGGCCATTGTTCCGATGCACTATGCCGGAGTTTCTTGTGATATGAAACGCATTATGGAGATTGCTGTGCGACACCAATTATATGTAATTGAAGATGCCGCGATGTCAATAGATAACACTTACGAAAGCAATTACATTGGGAGTTTAGGACATTTTGCTGCCTTTTCCTTTCACGAAACAAAGAATATTTCTTGTGGAGAAGGAGGATTATTAGTGGTAAATGACCCAAAATTTATTGAACGGGCAGAAATACTTAGAGACAAAGGTACCAATCGCAAACTATTTCTCAAAGGTGCTGTCGACAAATATGAATGGGTAGACATCGGCGGTTCTTTTGCTCCAAACGAGATTACGGCAGCTTATTTATTTTCTCAACTTGAAAAGCTCGATTTTATTCAAAAGAAGAGATTGGAAATTTGGAAGACGTATACAAGCGAATTCGAAAATATTAAATCCTCTATAGTCGAAATTCCTAAAATTCCAGCTCATTCAAAGTCGAATGGTCATGGTTTTTTTATAGTTTGTAACTCAAAAGAAATTCGGGATTCACTCATAGCGTTCATGGCCAAAAAAGATATTCAGATCACTTTTCATTACCAAGCTTTACATCAGTCGAAGTATTATCTCGAGCACAATCAGGCAATTTCTTTACCCAATGCCGAGCATTTTTCGAATGGTTTGGTGCGTTTTCCTTTATATACTGATTTGCAGATTCAGAATGTCAAACAGATTTGTGGCGAGTTGAGGGAGTTTCTACGTAAATTTAGTATGTAAAATGAATGTATTCAATTTCACGGTCAATGACCTCTTGCTTGAAAGGGCTAGTTTTTAAGATTTCGAGGGCTTCCTCTCTGGAAATCGATCCAACACAGATTTGTGAAGATAAAGTAGCTCTTCGGTAATCGATGTTGAATTTTTTGAATAAATAATAAGACTGTATAAAGCCAGTATACTTGGGTTTAAAACCAGAAAAACATTTTCATTCAATCCATAGAAATGTATTTTCTCAAAAAATAGGTAAATTAGCCATCACAAAAATTTTAAAACTATGACAAGATTAAAAAACAGCTTACTAGCCATCGTATTTTTTGTTGGCTTTTTCGTTCGCGCCGACGAAGGAATGTGGTTTTTGATGTTCATTGAACGACTGAACCACCGCGATATGCAAAAAATGGGTCTTCAATTAACTACTGAAGAAATTTACAGCATCAACAACTCGAGTTTGAAAGATGCAGTAGTTCAATTCAATGGAGGTTGTACGGCAGAATTGATTTCTAAAGATGGTTTGATTTTAACAAATCACCACTGCGGATACGACGCAATCGCTGAACTTTCCACGCCAGAGAAAGATTATCTTTCCAACGGATTTTGGGCAGCAACAAAAAAAGACGAGCTGAAGCCAAAATCACTTTATGTGCGCTTTTTCGTTCGAATGGATGATTGTTCAAAACGAATTTTAGCAAAAGTGAACGATTCGATGAATGAAGCTGAGCGAGAAAAAGCAATCAAAGATGAAATTGCACTAATTGAAAAAGAAAATAATGAGGGTGGAAAATATGTTGTTAGTGTTCGTTCGTTCTTCCAAGGAAATGAATTTTATTATTTCGTTTACCAAGATTATAAAGATGTTCGATTAGTTGGAACTCCACCTGATAACATTGGAAAATTTGGGGGTGATACTGACAACTGGGAATGGCCACGTCATACAGGTGATTTTTCTATGTTCCGCGTATATGGCGATGCAAATGGAAATCCTGCTGACTATTCGACTAATAACGTTCCATTAAAACCAAAACATCACTTACCAGTTAACATCAAAGGAGTAAAGGAAGGAGATTTTGCAATGATTCTTGGATATCCGGGAAGAACAAACCGTTGGTTACCCGCAGGTGGAATTGAGCAAAACGTAAAATTCGCTTATCCAGCCTGGGTTGAAGCCTCTAAAACTTCGATGGATGCCATGAAAAAATACATGGATAAGGATGATGCCGTTCGCTTGAACTATGCTTCTAAATATGCAGGAATTGCAAATTATTGGAAAAACCGTCAAGGAATGATTGATGCTTTAACAGAATTCAAGACTTCTGAGTCGAAAGCAATTAACGAAGCTAAATTCAATGCCTGGGCAAACAAGAAAGAGAATAAAGAAAAATATGGAAATGTTGTTTCTACAATCAATGATTTCTATAAGGCAACAAACGAAAAATCAAGACATGATAATTATTTACAAATCATGTTTCGGGGTTCAGAATATGCCCGTATTGCAAGAACTTTAGGACCTCAATTAGAAGCCTATGCCAAGGCAGACGATGCAAAACGAACTGAAATGTATGAAGATGTGAAAGCTTCGGTTTCAGAATTTTTCAGTGGAATTTATCTTCCAGCCGAAAATGATATTCTAACAGATGGTCTTAATCTATATGCTAAAATGGCTGGATACAAACTTGTTCCTTCGATTGAAACAGCAAATAAACGTTACCATGGTGATTTAAAAGGGTATGTAAATAATTTATTCTCTTTAAGTTTCTTGACTTCCAAAGAACGCGTTTTAGCATTCCTTGAATTACCAAATGCTGAGCAACTTGCGAATGATCCAATCATGAAACTATCCAATGAAATGTTAGGTCATTTAAATGCAAGAACTGACGAATTGACTAAACTTCAAAATGATTT
>VGML01000154.1 GCA_016866415.1 Bacteroidota bacterium
AAAATACAAGTGTCTTTCGATATTTTGTAACTTTTTTTAAGTTACTTGTCTTTTACTTCTTCAAAGTCCACATCGGTTACTTCATCTTCAGCGTTTCCACCACCTTGACTTTGATCTGTACCGCCTGCATTTTCAGCTCCTTGAGCGTTCGCAGCATTGTACACGTCTTGCGATGCAGCTTGGAATACGTTATTCAATTTATCCATCGCAGGTTGAAGATTTTCGATGTTACGTGAATCGAATTCTTTTTTCAATTCTGCCAACGCATCTTCGATTGGTTGTTTTTTATCTGCAGGAATTTTATCTCCGTATTCTTTCAATTGTCTTTCGGTCTGGAAAATAGTTGAGTCGGCTTTGTTAATCAACTCGATTTCTTCACGCTTCTTTTTATCTGCATCTGCATTAGCTTCAGCTTCAGCCTTCATGCGTTGGATTTCTTCGTCAGAAAGACCAGATGATGCTTCAATTTTAATCGATTGCTGTTTACCTGTTCCCTTATCTTTCGCAGAAATATTCATGATTCCGTTCGCATCAATGTCGAATGTCACTTCGATTTGCGGAACTCCTCGAGGAGCTGGTGGAATGTCAGACAATTGAAAACGACCCAATGTTTTGTTATCTGAAGCCATTGAGCGCTCACCTTGTAATACATGAATGTCTACGCTTGGTTGGTTATCAGAAGCTGTCGAAAAAGTTTCAGATTTCTTCGTTGGAATTGTTGTGTTCGCATCAATTAACTTCGTTAACACCCCACCCATTG
The DNA here is from genome assembly GCA_016866415.1 of Bacteroidota bacterium. Lineage (GTDB taxonomy): Bacteria > Bacteroidota > Bacteroidia > Flavobacteriales_D > Crocinitomicaceae > UBA952. Next base: position 761 of record VGML01000154.1, read on the forward strand.
TTTCAATTCCCAAAGAAAGTGGAATAACGTCCAAAAGCAATACGTCCTTCACTTCTCCAGTTAAAACACCACCTTGAATGGCAGCACCAACGGCAACAACTTCATCCGGGTTAACACCTTTTGAAGGCGCCTTCCCGAAGAAACGCTCAACGGCCTCTTGAATAATTGGAATTCGTGTTGAACCACCAACTAGAATTACTTCATTGATATCACTTGGAGAAAGTCCAGCATTTTTCAAAGCTGAACGACATGGAGCGATTGTTCTTTCAACGATTTCTGAAATCAATTGCTCGAATTTTGAGCGCTGTAATGTTCTAACCAAGTGTTTTGGAATACCATTTACTGGCATGATGTATGGCAAGTTGATTTCCGAAGAAGTCGTAGAGGAAAGTTCAATTTTAGCTTTTTCGGACGCTTCTTTCAATCGTTGAAGTGCCATTGGGTCTTGGCGTAAATCAATTCCTTCATCATTTTTAAATTCTTGAGCGAGCCAATTTATAATTGCATCATCTACATCGTCACCACCTAAGTGTGTATCTCCATCAGTTGACAATACTTCAAATACGCCGTCACCTAATTCCAATACTGACACATCATGTGTGCCCCCACCAAAATCGAAAACAACTATTTTTTGGTCAATTCCTTTTTTATCTAAACCATAAGCTAAAGCTGCTGCTGTTGGCTCATTAATAATTCGCTTTATTGTAAGACCTGCAATTTCTCCTGCCTCTTTAGTCGCTTGACGCTGAGCATCATTAAAATATGCCGGAACAGTTACAACTGCTTCTGTAACTTCCTGCCCAAGATAATCCTCAGCAGTTTTCTTCATTTTTTGAAGTATCATTGCCGAAATTTCTTGAGGTGTGTATAGTCGGTCGTCTATTTTAACGCGTGGAGTATTGTTGTCTCCTTTAACCACTTCATATGGAACACGTTCAACTTCTTTTTTAGATTCATCGAAACTTGAACCCATAAAACGTTTGATTGAGTAAATCGTTTTTGTTGGATTGGTAATTGCCTGACGCTTTGCAGGATCTCCAACTTTACGTTCTCCACCTTCTATGAATGCAACTACTGAAGGCGTTGTTCTTTTTCCTTCAGAGTTCGTGATAACCACTGGCTCATTTCCTTCCATTACGGAAACACATGAATTCGTAGTTCCTAAATCGATTCCTATTATTTTTCCCATTTTGTAGAATTTTTCAATTTGATATTCTCGATGGGTCAATTAGTATGCCACAGCTTAAGGGAAATATTACTTTAAAAATGTTAGTGACACAAAGTCATTTTAACTTTCTTTTTAATGACAGATTATCAAAAAGAACTGACAAAAAGAACTTGAAAAGTTCAATAAATCAAAATTTTCAAGTTAATTATTTTAATTTCTTCTTTTAAGCGAACAAAATAGACTCCTTTTGAAAAATATTCTGGAATAATTACTTTGTCATCATATACATCCAAAATAATTTTTTGACCTAATTGATTTATTAATTCGACGTATTTTAGTTTTGGTGATGGATAAATGGTTACTACTTCACCTGCATTAAGAATGGATGGGAAAACTATTGATTTTTGTAAAATAAATTCATCTAAAGAAGCATTATTCTCCTCTAATCTTACCACACCATGATCAAAAGTGCCAATCCACTTTATGGAATTTGACTCATGGACAATTGAAGTAATATGATCTTCAGGCAAACCAATATTTTCTTGCGTGTAATTAAACCAAACATCACCTTTCTTGATTATAATTCCAAAAAGTTCAGTGCCCATAAAAATGCGTTGATCTTCTTGATTTATTGCAATACATGTTAGTCCATTTGTTGGTATTGGGGAATTACTCATGTTCCATCTTTCCCAAGGTCCACCGTTGCCCCAATCTGTGACTAAACCTGCTGCTGGTGTAGCAAACCAAGGTTGTCCGGTTGAATCAATGTCAATTGCTAGCGAAGAATTATCAGGCAGCCCAGATTCTACAATGCTGTGCATCGTTAAATTATCTTGAGCATCAAAATAAAGTAGTCCGCCATTGATTGTTCCAACAAATTTTTCATTCAAAAATCCTGTTCGAATAGCTGTAATGTTATTGGTTAACAATCCATTATTTGCTATATTCCATAGTTGCCAGTTTTGCCCATCGAATCTTGAAACACCTTCAGATGTCGCCAGCCAGATAATCCCAGATGAATCGATTTCAATTCCTCGAACTAGATTGTCGTGTAGTCCAGAATTTGATTCGTTGTAATTTATCCAGGTACTATTCGTTTTTTTATATAATCCTCCTTGCATTGTTCCTATCCAAATTGTTGAATCATTTTCAACTTTTAATGCACGAATATCAGAGTCTAGTAAAGGAGAATTTGTGGTTATAAAAACTTCCCAATTTAATCCATCAAGTGATGCTAATCCGGCATCAGTTCCAAACCATTTTTTTTGACCTTGAATAGCAATGCAACGAACCGTATTAAAAGGTAGGGGAGAATTACTAGTGTTGTAATGCTGAACAATGGGTTGACCGTAAATAAAAAAGCTCCCGAAAAAAAATATTATCGAGAGCCTTTCGAATGAAACTATCATTTATTGTTTAATTATTCTTCTTAAAAACGAATGATTTTTATATTCAATGGATACTAAATAAGTTCCCTTCGCTGCTTTCTCTAAATTCATTCCAATTTCGTTATTTCCTGTAATTGCAGTAGCAATTTTAGTGTTAATTTCTTTGCCTTGAAGATCCGAAATTTTAACCTTTACAGGACCTGCTTCTTTAGAATTGAACGTAACTATGAATTGACCGGCAGTTGGATTTGGTGACAACAACAAAGACTCTTGAATTGATGCAAGTTCAGGAATATTTGCGCACCCCTCAACAATAACATTAACGTTTGTTGGCGCACTTTCACAACCATTCACAACATTCACAACAGTAAAAACAGTATTTGAAGTAAGTGCATTTGTGGTAAAAGTAGTCCCTGTACCAACTAAGTCACCAGTACTATTATACCAATTCAAAATTCCAGACCCTGAAGCCGTCAAGATTGCTGATTCTCCCCCACAAATTGTTACGTCACTAGCAGTTGGTTCTGAAGCATTATTCACTAACACATTGACAGGTATTTGCGCACTTGAACATTGGCCATTTTGTGTTAAAATTTCCCAGTCGTACAAATAGTAGTAATACGATGCTCCGGCAGATGCACCGATAATAGAAAGAGAATTATTTAGATTGTAAGGGTAGGTTGCGGAGTTATTGTTTCGATATAATCCGGTAACTGTCATTGCTGTAACACCAAGTCGTAAGTTTGAATCTGCCACCACAGGGAAATTCAAGTCTACCCTGCTCATTCCAGCAGGAACAGTTACAGTGGTAGCTTGTAAATCTTGTCCTTGATCGTTTTGCAATTTAATTGTGAGGTTTCCTGCAGATTGTGAATATACTAATGCTGATTTAATCGTTAGTGCTTCGTGTGCATTAAAAATGTTGTATTGTGAACTAGTCACATATCCTCCACCACCAATTCCATTGGTATGAGGTTCAGCAAAAACTGTATCGTTATAGGAATCTGTATTTTCGACAAAATAGGTTGTGTTTTGGCTTAAAGCTGGCGTTGTGAATGTTAAGCCTGAATTAACAAGGTTCCCTTGAGCATCAAACCACCCTACATTTCCAGATGCCGAGGCAGTAAGTGTTGCCGTTTGACCACCACAAATAGTTTGATCCAAAACAGTTGGCGCGTTCGGTGTAACATTATTAACAACGAATGGTTCAGATGTGCCAGTTCCACAATAATTAGTGACTGTGCACGAGTAAGATCCTGGTTGAGTCACCATAATGCTCTGTGTGGTAGCTCCTGTATTCCATAAAAAGCTAGTTCCAGCAGTTGCTGTCAAAGTCATACTTGAACCAGAACATAGATTACTTGAACCGCTAGCTGTAATTTTTGGAAGTGCACCAGAATTGGCCGGTTGTTGCATAGTTAAAGTAACAGGAACAGCGGTATAGTTATTATCTTCTCTTTCTTCCAAAAAGTAATCATTAGCGTCTACTTCCATAACAATGTAATAATTTCCGTTACACGTGTTCGGTGGAACATTTATCCACATACCATCGAGGTGTTTTCCATAAACATCTGTCCATCCAGATGAAATTCCTTGTTCAACAACAGAACAATTATAATTACCTCCACCTAAATTCCAATTTGGGAAATTATTGTTCAGCATGATATTTCCCTGGTTATAAACTGTATTTTCATCTCTACAATGCCCGTAATAGGTGCTACCAGTAGTTGTACCGCATTGTCCATAATCCATCAAACAAAATCCTATTTTTGCGCCATCACCAACAATTGGCCAATTCAATGGATTTGGATCTGTTGTAGCTATTCTCAATGTCATCACTGCCCAATCATCAACATGGTTGTGACCGTGAGCTGAATGATAGGTCATACTTCCTCTCCACGAATCAACATAACTCATTACGTTTCCATCTTTCTTGTATACACGCTGAACAAGCATTTGTTTTGGGTTCGGGTTTCCATTAGGACAAGTGAATGTTCCAGTTCCGGCAACATTAAAGATGGTATCTGTAC
>VGML01000155.1 GCA_016866415.1 Bacteroidota bacterium
GATCTCCACATAAATCTGTTCCTTCGTAGACTTTATCAACTTGTCGTTCTGGTAGACCATGATATGAGAATAAAATATGATCATATTCATCCAGATTGAATTGCTTTGCTCTGTCTAAAACAGAATTGATGTAACCCTCATTGTCCCAAAACTGACCTATTATTTTAACCTCCGGAATTACCCACCATTTACGTATGATATTCATCGCTTTTTCAATTGCTGAACCGCTCGAAGCACTTGCATATTGGGGAAACAAAGGTAAAATGATAATTTGATCGTAGTTTGCCAAACGCATGCGCTCAAGCACCGAATCCATTGAAGGATTTTGATAGCGCATTGCTAATTCAATTGTAACGTTATCCGATTTAAATTCCTCTTTTAAGTTGTTTTGAAGATTCACAGAATGGGTTAGAAGTGGCGATACACCATTACCATGTTCCCATAGTTCTTTGTAAATTTTTGCTGATTTCGGTGCTCGAAAAGGGACAATTATGCCGTTAACTAATAGCACGCGCGCCAACCAAGGCAAATCGATTACACGCGGATCATTCAGAAATTCTGATAAATAGGTTCTAACATCACTTGTTTTTGGACTATTTGGCGTTCCAAGTTGAATGAGCAATACTCCTGTTTTTTTCATTGTCGTTTTGTGTAAATATGAATGGAACAAATGGTTATTTTTAAAGTTCAAAAGTATTGTTAATGAATTAAATTCAGTCGCTTTTTTTAATTTTTCTAATCCATAGGTCAACTTTCACTTTTCAATTATGTTTGCTAATTACCTTCTTGTTCCATGGTTTTACCAACTTATGCCAATAATTCACTTGGTTTCACTAAATTTACTCCCTAATTTTTCTAATGGATGAAAAAAATTCTTAAATATGGTTATTTCTCAGTTGTTCATATATTGGCAGCTGTTGCAGTATTTCTAATTTTTACAGCTTTGGCGGTAAAGTTCAAATGGACCAATAATAGTGGGGCAATTGATGAAAACAACCGTTATTTCTCCCAAATGGCAGACAAATATGATGATGAGTTGAAAATGGATCCTGCGAACATCGAAAAAAAGGAGTTTGAGTTCTTTCAAAAGCTGGCCATTGTTGCAAAGTATAAACCAACAGATGCCAAAAGCATTTCTCAGGCATATTACATTTCTAAAAATCCGATTGTAGGTCTTCGAATGATTGATGCATTTTCAATTATGATGAAAAAAAATCAAGATTTTCAAGATGAAATTGCAAGTGTCAAAAAGGGAAAAGATCCTTTATCCATTTATGAATGGTCTAACTATCAGGTTTGGAAGGATTTCTGCAAAATTGTCAGAAATGATAGATTTGCCATTGATTCCGTTTCCAGGTTAACAGGAGTTGAATCGCGCTTAATCGTAATGTGCATGGTTGGAGAGCAAGTTCGTATGTTTAATTCTGGACGTGAGAAATTCAAAAAATATGTCCTTCCTTTCAATCGAATCATGCTTCCTACTAATCGTGGTTATGGAGTGACTGGAATTTTAGAGCACACTGCGTTACGTATCGAAAATACGATTTTTAATAAGAAAAGTGAGTTTTACGCAGGAGACTACTTTCAAAATTGCATAAATGTAAATGACTCATTTCCTGAATTGGTGAATGATACAATCAAAGCGCATAAACTGAAAACAATTCAGCGTTTGATTCAGCGTGGAGATCACTATTATTCATACTTATATACGGCATTTTTACTCAGACAATATCAAGCGCATTGGGAACGAAATGGATTTACACTTGAGAATCGACCTGAGATTTTGGGATCACTCTTTAATTTAGGTTATCAGAAAAGTAAACCGAAGAAAAATCCTGTGGCAGGTGGTTCTACATTTGACGTAGGAGGAAAAGATTATACATTCGGTGGCTTGTGTTTTGAATTCTATTACAGTGGTCAATTACAAGATTTATTTCCAATTACAGGTCGCGCGTTCATTCCGGTTAAAGAACTCGAAAAAAAGAATCAGGAATGGATTGCATCGATAAAGAAAAAAGTTGAGGAGGAGGCCAAAAAGAAAGAAGAAGAGGAAGAATTGAAATTGAAGGCAAATTCAGAGCAAGAATCCGGAAAATAAATTATACTAATCGTAGAGCAAATATTTCTTTCGAGTAGCAAGGAAATTTTCAATTCCTGGTTTCCAACTTTCACGTATTTCTTTCGCCGACCAACCTTTGTACAATTGTTCCTTTAGTGTTTTTGTTCCAGCCAAACGATTGAAGAAAGAATTCTGGTCAATCAGTACAGCAGAATCCCCTAATAAATCTCTTGCTTGAATTAAATAATTCAAATTCAATTCATAAGTGCGCTTGCTTGTAAATTTTGATAAATCAAATCCGTAGCAAATTTTATTTTCGTGTGGTGGCGTTTTTGCTCCTGGCTGCGGCTTTGGGCAAAATTCTATTTCACATTTTGGAAATCTTGGGTGACCAAAAATTTCGAATGGTTTTTCCGTTCCTCTTCCAACACTAACTGTCGTAGCTTCAAACAAGCACAAACTTGGATATAAGCTAATTGCAGCCTCTGATTTTAAATTTGGAGATGGTGCTACGGGTAAATTGTACTTTGTTTTGTGTGTGTAGTTTTTACATGGAATAATCCATAAATCGCACTTGACTCCTTTGTCCAACCAACCTTCACCATTGATCATCATGGCATATTCACCGATCGTCATACCATAAACGATTGGAACTTGATGCATTCCGACAAAAGATTTGTATTCAGTCTCCAAAATTGGCCCATCAACATAATGTCCGTTTGGATTAGGACGGTCAAGAACCACAACTTGCTTTTTCTGCTCGGCACATGCTTCCATCACATAATGCAAAGTGGAAATAAACGTATAAAAACGAACGCCAACATCTTGAATGTCATAGATTACCACATCAACATCTTCTAATTGAACAGGACTTGGTTTTTTGTGATTCCCATATAAAGAAACGAGTGGAATCCCCGTTTTTTCATCAACTGAATGATCGACTTTCTCACCTGCATCAACATCTCCTCTAAATCCGTGTTCTGGGGAAAATACTTTAACAACGTTTAATTTCAATGACAACAAAGTGTCAACCAAATGAATTCCTTTTACAACTGAAGTTTGATTCCCGACAACTGCAATTCGCTTTCCTTTCAAGGAATCAACGAACAAATGCAATCGGTCGATTCCAAGAACTGGATTTTTAATTGTAGGAGTTGGAGAAGGTGCCTTCGGTATGCGCAGTGTATCTTCTTCAATGACAATTGTGCCTGCAATTCGGTTTTCTCCATTTGCGTTTTGTGAACAAGATACAAGTAAAAACACGAAAATTGTTTCCATACAAAGAAGCTTTCCGTATTTTTGGAACCAAATAAAAAGAAAATTGTCATTTGAGTTTTTCATATCAAAACGCCTCATTCGAAATAATGCCCAAGGTATAAAAGTTTCCAAACCAATCATACGTATATCGGTCATAAGTATTTCACTTGCCATTGTTGTTAACTTAGTTACCATAGCTATCGTTACAGGATTTCAAAATGAAGTGCGTGGAAAAATTGTTGGATTTAACGCGCCTTTATTCATTTCAAAAGCCGGAGCTACGAGTCTCTATGAATGTGATCCAATTCACAAAAATCAAACCGAGATTGAGCTTTTGAAAGAAACGGAAGGCATAGACTGGATTAACCCAGTTTGTTACAAGCCCGCTTTGTTACAGTCAAGTAAATACCAAGATACGATTCAACTCTCATCGGGCAAGGATTCAATGGTGCAAAAACAAGATATTGCCGGAGTCGTAATGAAAGGGGTTGACAAGAATTACGATTGGAGCTTCATTAAAAAACATTTGGTACAAGGACGAATTCCAAAATACGATGATTTGACTATAAGTCAGGAAATTGTAATTTCTTCAAAAACAGCTTCTAACTTAAATTTTCATCTTAATGATGACGTATTAACATTCTACGTTAAGGATCAGCCAGTTTCAAAACGATATAAAGTCGTGGGAATTTTTAACACAGGTCTTGAAGAATTCGATAAAAAAATTGTTTTTTCTGATATTCGGGAAGTTCAGCGTGTAAGTGATTTTGGTATTTCTACGGAAATTAGCATTGAAGATACGATTTCAAAATCAGGATCTATTCTATTACGAGCAAATATTTCCGGAAATACGAGTGATCTCCTTTTTGATTGGGGAAAGGGGCCAGACGTTTATGGCGGGATTTTATTAAATCAGCTTCAGGATACAACGATACGTTTGATTGTTCATCAAATGGATTATGCTCGAAATTTGTCAAATCCATTGGACACAAGTTATATCTCGTTCGATTGTGGAAATCAATTGATTTCTGCTCAAAGTTTGAAACGAGACACTGATAATCTCATTTATCGTGAGGAGGATACCCCAAATTCATTTTTTCTTTTTTCAAAGAATCAAAAAATTAAAGTTTCTACAGTTTCGGGAAAAGGAACCTATTCAGATTTTGTTACGGGTTATGAAGTACAAATCAAAAAATGGGAGGATTTAACTTCCGTGCAGGAAAATTTACAGTCCTCAATTGAAATGAAACCAACGAAGTATGGTGAGCTACTTCAGATTCAAAGTATCACGGATACGCAAGGCGATTTGTTCGCTTGGTTGAATTTTTTGGATTACAATGTTTTGATCATAGTGATATTAATGCTGCTAATTGGCATTATCAATGTGGGTTCCGCAATGCTCGTATTAATCGTTGTTCGAACGAATTTTATTGGAATTTTGAAGGCTTTAGGTTCAACCAACTGGAGTATTCGAAAAATTTTTTTAATGCAAGCAGCCTATTTAATCGTAAAAGGAATGTTAATTGGAAATGTAATCGGTATTTCACTTTGTTTGATTCAAACGCAATTTGGAATTTTCACCTTGGATCCAAGCATTTATTACTTAGATAAAGTTCCAGTTGAATTGACTTTTTTGAATTGGTTGATGATTAATTTCATTACGTTTTCAGTTTGCATTCTTGCCTTGATAATTCCAAGTTATGTAGTGACGAGAATCAGTCCTACTAAAGCAATTCGATTTAATTAAAATGGAAACATTTGAAGTTGGTGAAAATGTAAGTATTCTCGATGAATCGGGCGTTTTTACAATTAAGGAAATTCAATTAAACAAAGTTCGAATTGAAGATGAATTCGGATTTGAACAATGGATCGATCTAAAACTTGTTGTGAAAAGAAGGACTATTTCCGTTGATCGTCTTCAAAAAAAGGATGAATCTGGGGTTCAATTATCTAGAAATAACCTGAAATCGAATTCCATACCCGAAATTGACTTACACATTGAGTGCTTGGTATA
>VGML01000156.1 GCA_016866415.1 Bacteroidota bacterium
ACCACATCTATTACTTGGTTAAAGAACGTGATCGTTATGAAGCTGTTAAAAGACTAATAGATTTCAATCCGAGTATTTATGGTTTGATTTTCTGTCGTACGAAAAACGAAACAGCTGCTGTAGCCGAAAAACTTGGTAAAGAAGGTTACAATGCCGAACCTTTGCACGGAGATTTGACGCAAGCAATGCGCGATCGCGTGATGGCTCGTTTCAGAACAAAAGAACTACAAATCTTGGTTGCGACTGACGTGGCTGCCAGAGGTTTGGACATTGACAACATTACACACGTTATCAATTACAATTTACCGGACGATATAGAAAACTACACACACCGCAGTGGAAGAACAGCACGTGCTGGAAGAAAAGGAGAATCCTTGGTTTTGGTAAATGTTAAGGAGTTGGTTAAAATCAAAGCGATTGAACGTCAAATGCGAACGACTTTCACAGTTGGCTCTATTCCGAATGCAGAGGAAATTTGTGAAATTCAGTTGATGAAACTCATCAATAAAACAATTGAAACAGAAGTAAAAGAGGACGACATTAAGAAATTTATGCCACAAATTCTTTCCTCGTTTGAATCCTTGTCAAAAGAAGAGGTTATCAAAAAGTTTGTTTCAGCTGAATTTAATCGTTTCATCGATTATTACGAACGTGCGGGAGATTTGAATGCTGCGGCAAGAAAAGATGATCGCTCAGAAAGACGAGGAGATAAAGGTTCCCGCGCCAGAGAAGAAGGCAAAACGCGTTTCTTTGTAAATATTGGTCGTAGAGATGGATTAAATCCTGGTGCTTTATTGCGCGTAGTTTGCGATGCAACTGGTTTAAAATCAGACAAGGTTGGTAGAATTGATTTAATGACATCGTTCTCCTTCTTTGAAGCAGACGAGGAATACACAGAGAAAATTCTTAAAAATGTAAATGGCGCCAATTTCGAAGGACACGAAGTTTCGATTGAAGTAACCACTGCAAAACAAAGTGGCGGTGGCGGAAGATCTGAAGGAAACCGAGGTCGTGGACGTTTTGGTGGAGACGCTAAATCAGGAGGTGGTTTTTCAGGTCGTGACAGAAGTTCTGGTGGTGGAAGAAGCTCATCAGGAGGCGGAAAAAATTCTTCAGGAGGAGGTGGATTCAGAAGCGGCGGTTTTTCAGGGGGGAAATCAAGTTTTGGTGGTAACCGAAATCGCGGAGATAGAAAGTCGACAGGTGGTGGAGACCGACGCAGAGGTGGAAAGTAAATTGAAAAAAGAATAAATCAAGATTAAAAATGGAAATTAGAAACATAGCGATTATTGCGCACGTTGACCACGGTAAAACAACTTTGGTTGACAAAATGATTGAGGCAGGAAGTGTATTGAATGAACGTGATCGTCCAACAGGCGAATTAATCATGGACAACAATGATTTGGAGCGTGAACGTGGAATTACAATCGTATCGAAAAATGTATCCGTTACCTACAAAGAAACAAAAATCAACATCATCGACACTCCTGGTCACGCCGACTTTGGTGGTGAAGTTGAACGCGTATTGAATATGGCGGATGGAGTTTGCTTATTGGTAGATGCTTTTGAAGGTCCGATGCCACAAACCCGTTTCGTTCTTGGAAAAGCTCTTTCTATGGGAATCAAACCATTGTTGGTAATCAATAAAGTGGATAAAGAAAATTGTACACCTGACGAAGTTCATGAGAAAGTGTTCGACTTAATGTTTGAATTGGATGCAAACGAAGAGCAATTGGATTTCCCAACGATTTATGGTTCTGCTAAAAATGGATGGATGTCGGAAGATTGGAAAAAACCTACCGATTCAATCGGACCGTTGTTAGATAAAATTTTGGATTATTTCCCGCCAAGAAAAATTGAAGAAGGAAATACACAAATGTTGATTACCTCACTTGATTTCTCATCTTATGTTGGAAGAATTGCCATAGGAAGATTAACGCGAGGTGAAATCAATGAAAACCAACCTGTTATCATTTCCAAATCTGATGGCAAACAAGAAAAACACCGAATCAAAGAAGTATTTGTTTTTGAAGGAATTGAGCGTAAGAAAGTTAGTTCTGTTCAAGCAGGTGACATTTGTGCGATTACGGGGATTGAAGGATTTGAAATTGGAGATTCAATTTGTGATGCTGAAAATCCAGAACCGCTTCCAACAATAAAATTGGATGAACCGACAATGAGTATGTTGTTCTCGATTAACGATTCACCATTCTTTGGGAAAGAAGGAAAATTTGTAACTTCTAGACATATTTTTGATCGTCTTCAAAAAGAATTGGAGAAAAATCTTGCGATGCGCGTTAATGAAACGGACAAAGCAGACAAATGGATGGTTTTCGGTCGTGGCGTTTTGCATTTATCTGTTTTGATTGAGACAATGCGCCGAGAAGGATACGAATTACAAGTTGGTCAACCACAAGTAATTATCAAAGAAGTTGATAGAGTGAAATGTGAACCAATTGAAGAACTGACAATCGATTTACCTGAAGAATTCAGTGGAACAGCTGTTGAGGCCGTAACCAAGAGAAAAGGTGAAATGAAAAACATGGTTCCGAAAGGCGAACGAATGATTATCACATTTGAAATTCCTTCTCGAGGAATCATTGGACTTAGAAATTATTTGCTGACGCAAACGGCAGGGGAAGCAATTATGAACCACCGATTCTTAGAATATCAACCTTACAAAGGTGAAATTGCCGGTCGACAAAATGGTTCGTTGATTTCATTGGAACAAGGAACTTCTATTCCATTTTCATTAAATAACTTGCAAGACAGAGGAAAGTTCTTTGTTGCACCCAACGAAGATATTTACGAAGGGCAAGTGATTGGAGAAAATTCTCGTGCCGGTGATTTGTGTGTGAATGTTACAAAAACGAAGAAGTTAACGAACATGCGTGCATCAGGATCGGATGACAAAGTAAGATTGTCTCCACCGAAAGTATTCAGTTTGGAAGAGTGTTTGGAATACATTCAGGAAGATGAATATGTGGAAATCACGCCGAAAAACTTGAGAATTCGTAAAATTCTTTTGAAAGAAACTGAAAGAAAAAGAGGATATAAGATTGCTTAATTGGATTCGCGCTGAAATTGTGTTGTAATAAAATTACCAATTGATCGTTTTTAAGTTGTGAAAAAAGTCATTTTGGTCGGGTTATTGTTGGTTTGCTTTTCAATTAAAGCACAGCGTTCTACGTTCTTATCTCGATCGGAATTAGGAGTTCACCTTGGTCAAATGTACTATTTGGGTGATCTTAATCCCTCCAAGCAATTTTATCAAAGCAATCTTGCCGGTGGACTCATGTATCGTTTCAACTGGCAAACCAGGATGGCATTGCGTTTTAACTTTACCACTGGAAGTGTAGAAGCCTACGACAAGGATTCGAATAAGCCTTTATTGGTTAACAGGAATTTGGATTTTCAATCGAAAATACACGAGATTGCAGGTGGTGTTGAATTCTATCATTCTCAATTTCAAATTGGAAACAAACGGTATTTTGGCACCTTTTATTTCTTGACTCAAATTGGTTTATTTTACATGAATCCAACCACTTCCTACAATGGCGAAAAGATTGAATTAAATGAAATTGGAACAGAAGGTCAAGGAAGTTCACTGAATAATAGGCGGAAATATAACAACTTACAATTGTGCATTCCTATTGGATTGGGCGGTAAAGTAACCTTAGGGAAATTAGCAACATTTAACGTTGATATAGCAATTCGTAAGACATTCACAGACTATTTAGATGATGTTGGAAGCGACTCGTACCTCGATCCGGTGTCATTGGCATCAGTAAATGGTTCAACTGCTGCAGCATTATCCAATCGTAGTTTGGATGGAAATCGATTTGGTAAGCGCGGTAATTCAACAACCAAAGATTGGTATGTCTATTTTGGGGGAATGGTTACTATCAAATTAGGACAAGGAAAAGGATGTCCGAGACCTCAGTAAATTTATTCGTATCCAATCAAAGCAAAAACTGAAAAACTTGATAACCAGTGGTCTATGTCGTAATTTCCTTTTCCAATGCTTTCTTGCGCATAATCCCACATATCATTCATTTGGACAACCCATAGTTTCTTAACTTCGGCATTCAATCTATCTTCAGACATTGTTTTTAACATTCCGTTCAAGCACCAAATTCTATTTAGATGATACCCATCCCAATGAGATTCATAGCCATCATGCTTTTCAGACTTTTTTATTTTAAGACCGTCATTTACTTTATTAATTGAAAACAACTCAGGTGTAAATTTATTCACCCAATCCCAATATTTTTTCTCAGGAAGTACCTTTCTCATTAAATCATTAACCAAAAGCGAAGCTGACATAAAATCATAATCAAATGGTTCATTCATTATTGGAGCATTTGACATGTTACCATAGTACTTTTTTGCTGCAGCAACAACTACTTTCTTTAACGATTTATCATTAAAACTAACTGAGTAGTCGTATGCAAAAGACAAACCCATTGCCGGACTGTCGTGACTTCCAGAAAGTTGTACCTCTTTTACTTGCGGCCAAACCTTGAGATGAACAAATGCAATGTAGTCGGAAAGCGGTTTCAAGTTCTCCAACCATCGTTTTGCATCAGGACTATCCCAACGCTTCAATTCATCAGCTACTTTCAACAACCAAGATTGTCCATATGGGAATTCAAATAATCCTTCTTCGTGCGTTCGCATGTAATTCAATTCAGCGAGTATATTGTCCTTTGAAATACTCAATTCAAGCTTATCTTTCAACGCTTTTGCCTCAGGAATATTTGGGAACAGTTTTAATAATTTAACCATGCACCAATGATTGTGTACACCACTGTGCCAGTCATAACAACCATAAAATGAAGGCCATAAATCTCTCGGGCCTTGTTTGTCACCAGGCTTTCTTAATGCTTGAAAGTAATAATGAGGACTTGATTTATCTGCACATTCCAAAGACAGTTTGGCAAAATGAGATGCTCCCGACTCACTTAACGTATATCTTCCATCTTGCAATGAACTGACTAGTGAATTAGAGTTTTGACTGTACCCAATTGTTATGGAAAAACTAATTATAAACGATACTAAACGGTTCATTTTCAAAAAAAATAGGTGATTAATCAATTAAGAATTATCAAAAATAGTAATTACTTTCAATTAATTTCTTTGGACAACAATTTTAGAATTGAATTCATTTTTCAACTTATCTTTACATTATGATTCTCAGCGCTCCACTTGCCGAACGAATGCGACCGAAAAATTTGGATGAATACATC
>VGML01000157.1 GCA_016866415.1 Bacteroidota bacterium
AATACCTAAATTCTAATCCTAACTTTCCCCAAAATTCAACAACATTTCATCGAAAACGGGGTGCAAAGATACGCATCATTTTTATTCTGACAATACTTTTTTTGAAGTTTTTTTTGAGAAAAGATTTCAATTCACTTTTGAATCAGTGAATTAATACTTGAAAATTTTATTTAAGTTACGTTCACTAAAGAATTATTGCAAATATTTTGTGGAAATAATGAATTCCATGCATCTTTGGATAAAAAAGTTGTTTCAGAATCGAAAATATAATTTTTCATCTTTGACTGATCAAGAACTGATCGAATTGTTCGTGCAAAAAAACGATAGTCGAATTATAGCGGCACTCTATCAACGATACGGTCATTTGGTTTTTGGTGTTTGCATGAAATACTTGAAACATATTCAGAATGCCGAGGATTTGACAATTGAACTATTTTCTGATTTACCTCAAAAATTAAAAAACCACAAGATTCTTCATTTTAAAAGCTGGCTTTATATAACAACAAAGAATTCATGTTTAATGATACTCAGGAAGAAAAATGAATTCAAGTCAAATATTCATGATCAAATCGTTGATGAAGCGGAAGAAGATAGTCTTAGTTCGAAAGAAATTCTCGAAACAAAACTTGAGGCGCTTGAAATTGCATTAGAAGAAATCAATGAGAAACAAGCTACTTGTATAAAGGCTTTTTACTTAGAAAAACGATGTTATGATGAAATCAGTAGAATGCATAGCCTCACATTACATGAAGTGAAAAGTCACATACAGAATGGCAAAAGAAATTTAAAAATAATTCTATCAAAATTAATCTCGGAAAAATGAGTTTATCACGAAAAGATATAATCGAATACAAAACAACGCTCGACGCGTCTCGGAAAAATGAAATTGAGATGAACGTTATTGATGACGATTTCGATCGAGAATCACTGGATGGGTGGTCAGAAAACCAAGTTTCAATCCAACAATTAAAATCATTAGATTACAAAATAAAATTCAATTTTAAGTTTAAACTATTTCTATCAATTACTCTGTTGACAATTACAACATTAATTATCTTGCTTGTTATTTTAAACTCAAATGATTCAAAGAAAAAAAAGTCATTGGAAAATGAACAAACTTTAATTGTGAAAAAAACTGCAATTTCAAAGGATTCGATTTCATTTTTTAAAGAATTACCTAAAAAACTACAAATCAAACCATCAAGGATCAAAGCTGATTTCGAAGAGAAGGCTTTATTTATTTCCAATGAATCTGATGAGTCTAAAGTAATAAATAGAGAACCTATTCACTTGCCAGTGAAAAATCCTGGTAAGATTAATAATTCAGCTTCAAAAAGAGAAAATCTGGCGAAAGAAACGTATTTGAACGAATTAAAAGTAATTGATTACCGTTTCTATAGAACCCGCCCATATGAGAAGGTTAAAAATGAACTAAGTGGGACCTCTGCAGATAAAGAAACAAACACAATCGAACAGAACAATTCACAGAATGCAATTGAATATACTTATTTTTCATATTTGGATAAGTCACTTAACTATTTCAGTAAAAACAAATTCAAAACTGCATTGAATCGATTTGAAGTGATTTTGGAAACGTATCCAGATGATGCAAACGCCTTGTTTTATAGTGCGATTTGTCTGTATAATTTGAATCAATTCGAATTATGTGAAAATCGATTATCGCAACTACAGAACAGCCGATTCACCAACTTTGATCAGGAACAGCAATGGTATTTACTTTTAGTTTATAAGTCGCTGGATAAAAACAATGCTTTTGTAAATCTTAAAGAAAAGATAATTCTTGAAAATGGATTTTATTCAAAATCTGCAAAATCACTCGAATTTTAAATTGGGTTGAGAGGAAAAAGAAAACCGCCTCAGTTGGAAGCGGTTTCAATAAAATTCAAGGAATTAATTATTTAACCACAATCTTTTTAGAAAATGGTTTGTTATCAATGAAGAAATTTACAATGTAAATTCCAGATTTAAAATCATTGGTTGACACATCAAACTGATTATTTCCAATTTGGCCATTCATTGCATTTTTATTGTAAATAGATTTGCCATTTAAATCTAAAATGTTTATTGATGTTTTTGTCATTTGGTTCAAGTCATAAGAAATCATAACCTTGTCAGACTCATTATTTACTCCTATAACTACATTGTTATTAAAGGTAATGTTTTCAACACCTGCTGAACTTTCCTCTGAAAATAAGTGCTGCGATAGGTATATTGCATCACCTGAAGTTGTTCCGTTGTTATTCGTTTTATTCGTTGCAACATAAAACGTAACATCTCCTGTTCCCGATGCAGGAGCTGTCCAAGTCCAGTTCCAAGATAGAGTTGTTGAGGTATTACTAGTAGATGTGTGATTTGCATATTTTTTAGTATTACCGTTAACTGAGGTATTACCTGCTTGTGCGGTAAACGTTCCTGCCATGGCATTTGCACTTGTTAGTGCCGTTGCTTGAAATCCTTTTTTCGCTGGATTGGATGACATCACAAGTGCTACAGTATATTGTTGTCCTGGTGAATAGGTTGTTACGGGGGTTGAGCCATCAAGTAATGTTAATACATTTTCATTAGCACCATCTTGAGCTGTTCCAGAGTGACATTGCGTACAATTTTGTTCACCAGGAGCACCTGTTTTACCTGCAGCCGCCCCACCACTATTTACTGGAGCCTTGTGAAAGCCTTTTAAATCAGTTAATTCTGATCTGAAGGCAAATATCCCTAAGGACAAACAAACAAATGAAATTGGAATAAATTTAGTTTTCATGTTTAATTAATTATTATCGTTTACATGTTAATTATTTTTCAATCCTTGATTCACCCAACATTGGATTTTCTCAACGATACTATCTGGTAATGCAGGACCTCCATCAGGCATCAAAAGAAAGCCTTGTCCTTTCATTGCTCCAACTATTGCTGAATAATTCGATTTAATATTTTGGTAATTTGTCAACGTGTACCCGTTTTGATTATCATGGCAACCAGTACAATTATTTTGAATAATCGGTAAAATCTCATTGTTGAAAGAAATGGGTTCAGAACATATAATTTCTGGATAAGGTAAATTACCCCCAACTTTATCTTTCGTGCAACTTGAAATGAAAATTGTTAAAACGGTTATTGAAATTGAATAAATACTATTTTTCATCTTTTATAAAAATTGAACTTAGGGCTAAAAAAATTACACTAAAAAACATATAAAGTGGGAGAGCAAAAGTTGGGTAAAACTCAGGAAACTCAATGCCTTCGAGTTTTGCAGTAATTGGCATTAAAACACTTACAATTGAGCATAGAGCAAACAACGAATTGAAGATGATTTTAGAATAAATCTTGGAAATGAAAGTTATTCCATAGTATACACCCGCAGAAGTGAGAGCTAATGTGAAATCTACAGAAACTATTTTCCAGTAAGGTAATACATTAGAAAAATTAAAAAGATTTTGATTGAAAAAATAAGCGAAAAGGAAACTTACGAATGTCGAAATTACCCCAGCTGAAACGCCTAAAACTAAAAATGTTTTTGACATTACTTTTTATCCGCTGGCACGACAAATGAAATATTCATGAAATCAGGAACCGCTTCACTCTTCTTGCCAACTTTAAATTCAATTCGATTGACCTTAAATTTTCCTTTCAATGAGATTTTATCACCTGATTTAGAATAACTCGTTGGAATTGTATAAGTTTTAGTTATCCCTTTTATTGTTAGTTCTCCAGTAATTAAAAGCTCATTTTCCTTTTTTTCAACCTTGGTTGATTTGAATTTAATATCAGGATATTTTTTCGCGTCAAACCACTCTTCAGTCTGTGATTTTTTATTCATCATTCCATTTCCAGTATTAATACTATTTACGTCTATTTTGAAGTAAAACTTAGATGAACTGACATTATTTTCGTCAAAATCAAATTCACCCTTAATTTGATCAAAAGTGCCTGACGGGTCTTTACTTTTAAAATCAATGGTATGACCCTTTTCGGAGACGATAAAATGATCGGAAGGCATTAAAGCGATTGATGTCGATAAACCAAGTAAACCAAAATACAAAATACTAATTACTATTTTTTTCATACGTTATTTATTTAAAATGAAAATTTTCTTCCAACACAAAAACCAAACCGAAATTGACCTTTCAACCAATTTGATCGCGTGTACGGTATGAATTGCGCCTCTCCCAAACCACCTGAATTTGTCAAATTGATCGTGAAACTATGTCCAAAAGTAAACCATTCTAAACCAAAAGCAAGGCTATTTTTGTAATTCATTTGCGGCCTAAAGTTATTCGGGTTGAAAATATAATAATATTCAGATATAACAGCGAACCGTTTGAAAAGTTTAATTCGAAAAGCACCACCAAGTGCAAACAAATCATTCATGTCATCAGCATAAACATAATTCCGATGAACATAAGTTGGCATAAGAGAAAGTGATAAGTAATCCCCAAAATGCTTTGCTAAGTTCAATTGAGTAAAATAAGAAAACCTATGTGCGTTTTTTGGAAAGTAACTGACTTGTGACTCATCATTGGAAGCTTTCATGTAACTAAAGAAGGAGCCAACAACAGCCGTCAACGAAACGGGCATCTTTGATTTCTCTTGACGCAAAATTCGGTATTTCACAAATCCATCCAAGAGAGATCGATATGGAAACCCTGTACCCTTTGAACGACCAAAACCAATCATTAAATCATCTGTAATACCATACTCTAATGCTATGCGCATATCTGAAAGGTTGTCGAACCCAAACATGTTTTCCCAACCACCAAAATCACCAGCCATATCTCCAAATCGATGTTCGATACGCATATCCATAAAACCTTTACCAAGTGTTTCTACTGAATGACCATTGATTACTCTTGTTGAAGAAAATGTTCTTGGCTCCTCATAATCCTCTACAATTGTGTCTTGTCCATAACAAACCACTTTTTGGAAAACTAAAAAAACAACCATTACGATTGAAGGTAATTTGATTTTTAAGTAATTCATAAATCAAAGTTAATAAGAATAACATGGATTTGATAATATTTGTTGCACGACCAACTTAAGTTAAATTTATTCTAAATTAAAAAAGCATTCAAAGTGCATAAATAGTCATTTTTTGTTGATATCATTCCATTGAATTTGAATCAGTCAAATAGTTGGTTTTTTACCTTTGCACATTATGCGCATTTTCCTTGCTTTTTTTAGAAGATTTCGAGTTTTTCTTTTTTTTGCA
>VGML01000158.1 GCA_016866415.1 Bacteroidota bacterium
TGCAGGAAAGACAACGCTCGTGCATAAACTTTTGGGGTCTTCAGAGCAATATGCCTTTTCCATATCTGCATGCAGCAGAGAACCTCGCGAAAACGAAAGAGATGGAGTTGACTATTATTTCATTGGATTGGAAAACTTTAAACAAAAAATCTCAGAAAACGCCTTTGTGGAATGGGAAGAAGTCTATAAAGATAATTTATACGGCACATTAAAAAGTGAACTTATTCGCATTTGGTCAATGGGAAAAACAGTTGTATTTGATGTTGACGTTGTTGGTGGATTGAACTTAAAAAAAGTATTTAAAAATAATGCTTTAGCCATATTTGTGAATCCACCCAGTATGGAAATACTTGAGCAGCGACTAAGGGAGCGAAAAACTGAATCAGAAGAAAAAATTCACATGCGTATTTCAAAAGCTCAGGCAGAAATAGAGCGTGCAGCAGAATTTGATGTGATTATCGAAAACAATATCTTGGAAATAGCTGTTGAACAAGTAAAAGCAGTTGCTACCGAATTTGTAAATAAATGAAAATCGGACTTTATTTCGGGACTTTTAACCCAATTCATGTTGGACATTTGGTAATTGCCAACTACATGGCTGAATTTACCGAACTAGATCATGTTTGGTTGGTTGTTACGCCTCATAATCCATTAAAAGACAAATCCACGCTACTGAACGATAGACATCGATATAATTTGGTAGAAGAAGCAATTTATGACAACCCTAAATTAAAAGTAAGCGATGTCGAATTCAAACTTCCCAAACCGAGTTACACCATTGTAACATTGACTTATTTGCAAGAGAAATACCCTCAGCATAAATTTTCACTGATTATGGGTGAAGACAATCTTCGTTCATTTCACAAATGGTTTAATCACGAAGTTATTTTAGACAAACATAAACTGTACGTCTATCCACGAGTTTTAACCTTTCAGGAAGAACAAGAAGTTAAAACAATTTCACACGATTTATTGAACGATTTTAGCTCACACAAAAATGTAATAATTTGTGAGGATGCTCCAGTAATGAAAGTTTCTTCGAGCTTTATTCGTGAAGCGATTAAAAACAAGAAAGATGTTCGCTATTTGCTAACTGAACCTGTTTACAAATATATCGATGAAATGAATTTCTATAAATAGAAAAAGGAGCCGAAGCTCCTTTGGTATCTGATTGAAATAATTGTTTTTACTGTTTTACAATTTTTAAAGTTTCTACGCCATTTGCATGAACAATATTTACAAAGTAAAGTCCAGACTTCATATCATTTAACTCAAAATTCTCTACATTAGAACTTCCTGGAACTCTTTTAGCCAAAACTTTACCTTCGGCATTAGTCAAAATGACTTCGGAAGCATTTGAAAGCATGTTAATCCCATTGATTGAAAAATTATCATTCACAGGATTTGGTGCAACTACCAATTTTGGACTTGAAAAATCAGTCACGGATGCTGTTCCAACTATGATTTTATATCCTGTGAAAGATGTTTGTTGAGTCACTGGAGTTGGAGGAAGTCCTGGGAATAAAGTAACCAGAACCACTACATTCAAATTGATTAAAATAGAATAAGTACCCACTGTAGCGGTCGTTCCATAAACAGTCGCACAACCTTGTATACCTCCTGTATATGAACAATTCGATATATTACAAGTATAAAGATACTCTGCAGGCGCACCGTCTACCGAAGTTACGGTGTATGATTGAATTGGTGACCCGACAAACTGCCCTGTAGGATCTAAATCGGCGGTAACAGCAGCTGGAGCTTTGAAGTTTAAAACTGTTTCATAGTAAACATTGGCTGCAGCAGGTGGGAAATTAGTAACCGTGTCTGGCCAAGCACCATATACCGAATCTGCATAAAGTGGGTCAGGGATACATATACCACCTTGTGGTTGAGCTAAAGCTACTGTTGTAAATCCAACAAACCCAACGAATAGAAGTAATAATTTTTTCATATTTTATAATTTTAGATAAGCAAATATATCAATTTTTTATTGAATGTTGAGCTGCTTAAACTAAAAGGTTTCAATTGTTGGGATTTAATTTTTTGAAATCACCCGAATTTCCACTCTCCTATTTGATATTTGCTGCATTTCGTTTTGTTCAGGCAAATGATAAATTGGCTTCGTAGATCCAAAACCCTTGTAGGATAATCTTTCAGACCTTATGCCATTTTGAATCAAAAAATCATAAACGACTTTGGCACGACTTCCCGATAAATTTGTTTGATCGTTTGGGTCACAACAAATATGACCTTCAATTGCTATGACTAATTTTGGGAACTCTAGCATTATGTCCAGTAAATCGTCTAAAATTGGAATAGAGCCTGGCAATAATATTTCTGAGCCAGGCTCGAAATTTAGGTTATTGATTTTTAAATTTTCACCAGCTTTAGCATTTTTGATTTGATAACTAATCTTCTGATTGAAATAAATAACTACTTTGCGCCCTTTTGAGCCTTCAAAATTCTTTTCGCCTAATCCTCTTAATTCAGTTTTTGAAAAAAGCTCTTCTGCTCCATTGGATAGTTGTTTCAGAGTTTTATTTGCCCTACGAAGCGAAAGATCTTGATTGTAAAAAAAATTACCTATCGAATCAGTGTAGCCATAAATCTTGTCAACTGAGCTTGCTTCTTTTAATAGTTTCTTTTTAATGGAGGAAAGTTTTGTCGTTGAAACCTCATCTGAATTAAATGGAAAATAAACAACGATTGAATCCTGACTGAAATTAATAAATGACAGAAGTGAGAAAAAAATAATTAAAGAAGCTTTCATAAAATAGAATTTTAATTTTCAAACTAACGAATAATCCTAAAAACATTACAAAATACAATTATTTCTTATGAATATATTATTTTTGAACGTGAACTATTTTTCCATTACTGATTTAATGAAACTGGCGAATTTGGATAATTTCAACACTCCAGAAGAGTTGCTTTCATGCCCTTCGATAATAAATCATCCTGATTTTGATGATATCAAAAAGTTTATTTCTCATCAAAAAAATGAATCGGGTGTATTTAACAAATGGATTGAACAAAATAATTCCTTGAAAGAGTTGCTTATCTATGGAACAACTTCGGAATTTTTCAAAGATCAACATAATTGGAAACAACACGCATTTTACGAAAAATTCAAAGAATATGTTAGTCCCTTTTTTAAAAATCTAATTAACCGAAAAAATGAGGCTCAATTAAATTCCGAATGGGCAAAAATTTTTAGTTTTTTTGTTCTGCTCGATGAAGAAACACGATACTTGTTGGAGCAAACTTTTTACCGAAATATAGATTCAGGAATAAAAGAAAAATTAAGTCAAACTTCTACAAACATTAGTGAGGTAGAATTTCATCAAATACTTCTTCTTCTTTTATCTGACGAAAGCTTAGTGATTCACAACAAAATTTCAAGATCTTCCCACAGTTTAAAGGTGAACTTCGTTGAACAACTCTTGCAATTGTTTTTTCATCCGAAATGCACGGCAAAATTGGCTCACTGGATGATTATTCGTTTGGAAAAATTGGAGCTTAATGTTGAGCAAAGTCAAAGTTTAGATCAAATTAAGGTTAAAATTAAAAGCGGAGAAATAAAGTTTATTGAGAAACAAAACGATAAAAGTAGATTTAATTGGAGATTGGTACTGCCAGCAATTACTTTGCTATTAATTCTTGGACTTCTTTATTTTTTATACACACAAGAAAATGTTTCAACTTTGCAAAATTTCAAAGAGGTATCTTCTTTGAGCTCTTTTTCAATAAAAGAAAGGAAGGAAATCGACTCACTTTTAAAAAGTATGAACCTTGAACGCATAGATTCATCAAATGAAAATTACTTTTCAAGTGGCAATTTAATTTCAATACAAAATCCAATAAAAAACAAACTTGCTTCAAAAATCTATAGTGAATTAGAAGAAGATATGACCAACCACTTCATGAGGATATATGACACGCAATCTATTTTGTCCAATGATAAATTAAAACAGGAAAAAATAAGTAAAACCAATTCTTTGAGTTCAATTAATTCAAAAACCGAAGTCGAATTTAAAAATGACTCTGAATACACAATCCTTGTTCTGATCTGGGATGAATATGAAAATGGAAAAGTATTTAGCGGGATTATCTCTAAAAAAAGCACAATTAAACTATTTTTAATGCCAAGCATGAAATTGATATTAGCGCCTGGCAATGAATATGGGGCGATTCCAACTAAAAACAAACAAGATTTTTCATACTTAAGAAATCATTTTTGTTCTATTGATTTTAATTACGAGAGTGCATTGAGTCAAATTTATTCAATAGAACCAACGAATGGCAAACTTTCCAAAATATTGCTTGAAGGCTCATTAGGTGAAATAATTTCCCTGACCGATTCAAACGGGATTTTAAATTGAATTTCAAGAGATTAAAAAAGAGTTCAAAAAAATGAACCTTATTTTTAATTAAATGTACTAAACCCAAAATTGCAGCGTTAGCAAATAAATAAAGACCTTAATATTCAATTAATATAGCTTTTGAAACATTTTTTATATATTTGGGCCCTATAACTAATAAAATTAATTAAAGAATAACAAAATTTAAAATTATGAGCAAGAATCAAAAAACAGCAGGTGGTTTTTCATCATTAATGGCATCAATTGCAATTGCAATTTCGCTTGCAATTGGAGTATTAATTTACATGTATGTATTTGGCGCAAAAGAAAATTTCGTAGGTGGTAATCCAGAAAATGAAGCCGTAGAGGAGGGAGTAGCGCATTACTTTGGACTAATCCACAAAGGAGGATTTATCGTGCCTATTCTAGTAGCAGTAAATATTATCATTATCACATTCTCTATTGAGCGTTTAATTACACTTTCTTCGGCAAAAGGAAAAGGCAGTACAGATAGTTTTATTTCAAAAGTTAAACAATTATTAGGTTCAAAAGAAATTGAATCAGCTATCGTTGAATGCGACAAACAAAGAGGTTCTTTAGCTAATGTTGTTCGTGCTGGATTAGTAAAATATGACCACATGTCAAGTGATTCATCTTTAGATAAAGAACAAAAAGTAGAATCTTTGAAAAAGGAGTTGGAGGAAGCTACAGCATTGGAATTGCCCATGTTATCTAAAAACTTAGTTGTTCTTTCAACCTGTGCGTCTATTGCGACATTAATCGGTCTTATTGGAACGGTATTAGGTATGATTCGCTCATTTGCCGCCATGTCGCAAG
>VGML01000159.1 GCA_016866415.1 Bacteroidota bacterium
AAAATAATTTGGATATACTTCATGATTTTTTTTGTTAGACTTTTTTATTAGTCAATAGTTTCATTTGTTTTACGATTTATCTTTATACACTTGCAGGTAACTAGCGTATAAGCGCAACTAATATACGCATATACAACATACGTTGGTGGGATAAGCGCAATAAATTTTAGAATAAGGTTCAATAAAAATCAATGAAACGTAAACGTCTTAGTGCTTTTATAATGTCTACTAAATAGCCACATTGAAAACCGGGAATCACAACGCTTCTATCCGGCACATATCCGCGAATTTCTTGCGGTGAAGAGCCTGTTACATCTATGATTTTTTTGGATTTCGTTAAAACTACATTGGCAATGCAGGAGTTTTTAAGACCATAGGGCTATCTTTTGTACCGATTTGATAAGACATTGTGAAAAGGATTTAGTTATTAAAGCGAAATGAAGTAAAAATCAATTGGTTTTTTTCTGTTAGTTGGTAAGTTTCAATCCTATTAACCAATCCGATAGGTCGAAACAAAATAATGTCATTTGGCCCTCGGGTTTTGATTTTAATTGTTCCAATTCCTTAACGAACAACCGTATTGTCTGTTGTTGTTTTTCCCGAGATGGAATGCTTATCAGTTTTGACAAGAACTTCAAGGTTTGTGTTTCGAAAGTCAACTCCCGGTTGTTTTTTCGGATGAAACGCTTCAAAGATTTCCATTCACTTTCGGCCAATTCAGTTTCCTCTTGTTGTAATTGTAAAAGCACAAAAATGATTCGTGCCATCACATAATTATCGGTTTTCAATGTGGCGTCAGTTTCAGATAGAAAGCGGTGCAGTAATTGTCTTGCTTTGCGATATTCGTGCAGTTCTAAGTAAACACGAAGTGTATCAAACAGAATATAATCCGACTCGGTTTTCAGTGAACTTTGATGCTCGCTAGTTATCAAAGCAATTTGACTGGCCTGAATGTATTGCGCGGCACTAGACCAATTGGCTTGCTTAACGTACAAACGCAAACGCAACAAATAGTTTCGTAAATCGTTTGTTTTGTTGCTTGTCCCTGTCAAATCAATCAAAGAAACAGACGAAAAAAGAGAATCAAGCTGCTTTTTTTGATTTAAACTAATTGCCAAAAGAGCATTATTTCCAAGACTTCTGTTGTATAAATCTGCATAGGTAGTTTTAAGCATTGGAAACTGTTCGAATACTTGAAGTTCTTCTCGGAATGCTTTTTGACTTTCTTTGAAGCGGCCGCAGAGAAAGAAACAAAGTCCTGTAAGGTATTTAAAATAGCATTTGGCAATAGCCGGTATACTTTTGTTGCAAATCTTGTTTTCTAGTTGTCCTACTAGCTCTAAAGCGTTTTGAGCATCCTCCGTGCGACGTAAGAATTCATTTTCTTTATTCATGGTAATGAAATACAGGTATTCTTGCTGAATGAGTAAGGATAGATCCATCTTTTCCTGAATAAGGGGTATTTCTTGACGGATGATTTGAATTTGCTCTCGAATAAGTTTTGGCGCAGCCGTTTGGATTATCAAAGGAATAGAATCCTCGAGAATCCGAAGAAGTTCCGGATATAACTCAAAGCGACGTGCTAATTCCTCTGCGCGTTTCAGACACTTTCCGGCGCGCCTATATAACCCTTTTGTCGAGTAAATATGGTAATTGCTCAACTCGCGATTAACCAGTTCAACCATCGATTTGCTTCCATGAAAGCTACGCAAGCTGTCAAGTAACTTTTCTTCCAGATGTTTTTTTTGTTGAGCAAAACGAGTGGATCCGAGCTTCAGTTTTATTTGTTGTTCATTGTAATTCCTCTGTCCAAGAATCAATTCATAAAGGTGCCAGTAGTTTTTCCGGGATTCTTCAAACCCTATAGAAGCCTGCAATTTGAAATAACGTTTTTCATTTTGCGAGAGCGAATGAATAAAAGTATGTAGGTCTGATTGCAATATGAAACAGTATAATTAATGTGATTAATTACATTAATATATGTAAATATACGAATTTAAACTTTATATGAAATAGTATAATGTAGAATATTTTGTATTTTTATTCGAAAGAATTGCCATTACTTTGCACTGTATCAACAGAAAAGTCATGCACGAAGAATACGTTAAGAACCATTCAGAGAGATTCTTACAGGAACTAAAAAGTTTTCTGAGTATTCCATCTATTAGTGCTAAACCAGATCATCAATCAGCTATTCAAGATGCGTCGGCATTTGTAATGCAACAAATATTGGATAGCGGTGTGGATCGGGCAGAGTTGATGCATTGTGGTGGTAACCCAATTGTATACGGGGAGAAGTTGATTGATGAAAAGCTTCCAACTGTACTTATTTACGGGCATTATGACGTACAACCGGCAGAGCCTTTGGAATTATGGGTTTCGCCGCCGTTTTCACCGGAAGTGCGAGACAGTAAAATATTCGCACGTGGCGCGTGTGACGACAAAGCACAAGTGCATTTGGTTTTAAAAACGCTTGAAACACTTGGAAATACAAGTGGCTTTCCTTGTAACATCAAATTAATCATTGAAGGTGAAGAGGAAATTGGTTCTGTTTCGTTGGAACAATTCATCCTCGGAAACAAGGAACTTTTAAAAACAGATGCTTTCTTGGTGTGTGATACTTCCATGCCGGATCCCCAGCATCCAGTTTTAATAACCGGCTTGCGTGGTATCTGTTATTGGGAACTTGCTATTACAACGGCAGCAGAAGATTTGCACAGTGGCATGTTCGGTGGTTTGGCTCCAAATGCAGCAGAATTGATGAGTTCTTTGATTGCTAAAATGAAGGATCAAAGTGGAAAGGTATTGATTCCGGGCTTTTATGAAGGAATAAAAAGAACGGATTTCCCAACTGCCAGTAGTATGGAATGGTTGACGGAATTTCCATCCTTGGATGTGAATGGTTTCGAGAGTGGTTACACAGGAAACGGACCTAAAACGGTTATACCTGCACAGGCCAGAGCAAAGGTTTCGTCAAGATTGGCGCCAGGTCAAGACTTTGAACGTGCTCACCAATGTATGGAAGCTTTTGTGCGCGAAAATTTACCTGCGAATACATCATTTGACTTGAAGTTATTGGCTGGTCATAATGCTGTGCGTACGGAAACTACCTCGCCGGATTATTTGGCAGCTGAAAAGGCGCTCGAAAAAAACTTTGGAACTAAACCAGAAAACAAACATATTGGGGGTACAATACCTGTTGTATCCATGATGCAACGTCACTTGCATGTGAATCCTGTTCTAATGGGATTCGGTTTGGATAGTGACAACATACATGCTCCAAATGAGAGCTTTTTATTAGATAATTATTACAAAGGAATTTTAACCCTGCTTGACTTCTTTACCGAATATGGGAATAGTTGTCAACAGACTCATTCCTTGATGAATCATAAACTTGTTTAATTAAAATACCATGAAAAAGAATCTTACTCTTCCCGTATGTGTGATGATTTTAATCACCGGACTATTCAGCAATCGTGTAATTGCTCAGACACCTTCACAAGTAATTGCGGATTCACTTCAATCTATACTTGATAATGCGGTAAGCGGTGGGTTTACTCATCCTGGAGTTATTATGAAAGTAACTGTTCCAGGTCAATGGAGTTGGAGTAGTGCTAGTGGATACGCAATTAGTGGCCAAACAGTAGGTCAACCACAAAGTTTGGCAAGTGCAAACATGAAGTTTCGTGTAGGTAGTATCACTAAAAACATGGTAGCTGCGTGTATTTTAAAGCTGCAAGAGGATGGATTGCTGAATATCAATGATCCTATTGCAAACTATCTACGTCCAACACTGGTAAATGATACGATTCAATCAACTGAACCGGTAAGTATTCGTCAATTATTGAATCACACAAGTGGCATTGCTAATTCAGGGGATAACAATGGTTGTCAAATGAATGTACTTACGAATCTCTTAGGTAGTCACACACTTGAAGAAGCAATTTACTGCGGTGCGAGCTTAGGAGAAATCTTTCCCCCTGGATTTGCATGGGCTTATTCAAACACGAATTACAGCATATTGGCTATGATCATTGAAGAGGTGAGTGGAATGAGTTATAAAACCTTTTTGAACCAAGAGATTATTCAGCCACTTAATCTGCAAAACACGGAGATTCCAGCAGCATCACAAATTAGCGGGGCACATATGGGTTGTTATTGGTTCTTAGGAACTAATCCGTGGACAGATTTATCAGTGATTAATCCAACGACATACACGGGTTGGGCAGATGTGGTTTCTACAACAGACGATATTATCACGTATTATGCAGCGTTGCGTAATGGTTCGGTATTAAGTGCAACTGAATTGGCATTGATGTATACCATCGACCCGGCAAGTTATGACTATGGAATGGGCTTGGATTTTTACATGGTATTGGGATCAGATTACATTGGTCACTACGGTGAAGTAGGGAACACGAGTGGTATGTTTTTCGGAGACATTAATAGTACGCTAGCCCCAAATGGTTACTACATCGCTTATAACTTCAATACACAAGGGTCAAATATGCAGACTCTAATTGATGTGCCTGTGATGAACTTATTGAAGAATTTCACGCTTTCGAACGATGAAATTCAACAATCAACATTCAGTATGAGCCCTAATCCGGCAACAAGTACTGTTCAGTTCAACTATCCTGAAGGAAGCTTTCAATACATCCATATTGTTGATTTACAAGGCAGAGAAGTATACAATAATGAGTTGTCTCTTGCATCATCCCAATTAGCAATTGACTTATCGGATTTGCAAAAGGGGACATACTTTGTGTCTTTGTCTGGAGCGAGAAGCCAGAAAACACAAACACTTATCCTGAAGTAAGATGCGCGGCGAGTGGAAGATCATCATAGGATCGGCATTATTTGCCCTGATTCCGGTTGGTGTTAAACTCGCTGAGGGAGCTGGTATATACAGCATTTTAGCAGGGAGATTGCTCATAGCGGCAGTTGTGATCTTCATTTTCTCGAAAGAAAAACTCTTTCAGCTTAATAAAAAGGATATTATTCATCTGGTTTTATGGTCGGCATTGATGCTGGTTGCCATGTTGTGTTATTTCCAATCAATTCGCACATGTGGTGTGGCTATTTCGTCGGCCCTGTTAGGAGCTCAGCCGGTTTTGATTATTATTTTCAGTGTGATCATTCTACGGGAGAAAGCAAGTTGGTGGGTTAGTTTTTGTGCCCTGCTTACTGTATTA
>VGML01000160.1 GCA_016866415.1 Bacteroidota bacterium
CGGAACAGAGAAATTGTATGATCCAATCAACGTTTCATGTTCTGAAGTTACAACGGGTTATTTCTCTAGCTTCCCGAATCCATCTGGATCTGCCTTCCAAGTAATCGTAAATAATAAAAACTTAGTTGGAACATGTACAATGAATATTGTAGATGCATCAGGTAAAGTTATCGAGCAACGGGAAATCGAAGTGAAGGATGGTATCAATATGTTTGTTGTTAACCAAGAGTTAAAACCAGGTATCTATTTCTTGAACATTTCAAATGGTTCGAAATCAACACCTGTGTTGCGACACGCGATTAAATAGTTTCTAACCTACTCAATGAATACACGGCCGGGGAAACCTGGCCGTTTTTTGTTTTGAGAGTTGTCAACGCCATCGTTTGGGAAAATTTGAATTAATACAAAACGTTTTGCAATTATCCATTCCCAATTCGCAACTCATCCGGTCGCAATTATTCGTTAACTCGTTTGCAATTATCCGATACGAAAGTTTACTATAAATTTATTACTTTTGATATTAATGAATAAAAATTAAAGTTCACTAAATAAGAAGGATAAAGCGTTTTCCGTTAGAACAAAATGAAAAAATGACTAGATTGGGAATTTTAAAAACTTATAAAATTTACATTGGCGGACAATTTCCAAGAACGGAGTCCGGCAGGTATTATACTCCAAAAGATAAAAAAGGAAATTCAATTGCGAATATTTGCCTTTCATCTCGAAAAGATGTTCGGAATGCTGTCGTGGCTGCGAGAAAAGCATTCGCTTCGTGGTCGGAACGTTCAGCATTTAACCGAGGACAAATTCTTTATCGAATTGCTGAAATGTTGGAAGGACGCCGAGCCCAATTTGTAGATGAATTGATTACTCAAGGTTTAACAAAAGTCAACGCAGAAAAAGAAGTTGATTTGAGTATAGATCGTATCGTTTATTATGCTGGTTGGTGCGATAAATACAATCAAGTTTTGAGTTCAGTAAATCCGGTTAGTTCCGCGCATTTCAATTTTTCAACTTGCGAACCAATGGGGGTTGTAGGAATTATAGCAGAGCAAAGAACGTCTCTTATTGGATTGGTTTCAATGCTTTTACCGACAATTTGCGGAGGTAATACGGTCGTCGTTTTGGCATCTGAAAACCTTCCTTTGTGTGCAGTTACTTTTGCCGAAGTTTTAAATTCATCCGATGTGCCAGGAGGAGTAGTAAATATCTTAACCGGTTCAATTGATGAAATGGCTCCTACCCTAGCCTCTCACATGGACGTAAACGCGTTGATTGTTTCGCATTTAGAGGGCACGCTGAAAAAGAATTTATCAATTCTCTCAGTCGATAACTTGAAGCGTAAATATGAATTCACTGCAGATTGGAATAAAAGTGACGCTCAAGGTCTGCACTACATCTCGGACCTTCAAGAAATCAAAACTACTTGGCATCCCATCGAAAATATTGGTGGGGCAACAAGTTCGTATTAGTCATTTTCTATTCTCACTTCATGGGTAATCTTTATTTCAGGATTTAAAGAAAGTGAAACCGAACAGTATTTTTCTTTTGAAAGTTGAATGGCTCGTTCCATTTTATCTAAAGGGACAAGTTTATCTACACTAAAGATCAGATTTATAGCTTCAAATGGAGAAGGTGTCCCTGATTTCTGAGTTGCATCAATATCTACGCGATAGATTTTTGGATATATCTTTTGTTTTTGAAGGATTAAAATGACATCGATCGACATACATCCAGCCAATGAACCTGCCAACAATTGCATCGGTGTCAATCCTTTATTTTTGCCACCTAGCGAGGCACTTGCATCAAATGTACAAACTGCTCCCATTTCATTTTTCATTTGAAAAACATAAGGTTCTTCTATCCGATTCAATTCTATTTTCATGGCACTATGATTTTTTGATATTTCGAAAGTACAATAAAAAAAATCATTAAAAAGTTACTCAAGTAGCATAATTCAGTAAATGAATTTTAATTTTACGAAATTCACAAAGAATAAGCAATGAGAACGTACCTCAAAATTGAAAAATTAGCTCCGATAGTTATCATTTTAAGTGTGTTATTACTAACCCTAGAATCTATTTTTCATTCGAATCAAGGTCTGAATCAAATACTATTTTATGCCGATTTGGTAATTCTTCTATTCTTTGTAATTGAAATGTGGTTGCGGGTTAACTATTTCCCTTTTGATCTTAAACATATTTTCGGGTCCATTCGTCATGTCTTCATAAAGGAAAGTCCTGACAACGCAAAAGACTACTCCCACGACATCATTAATCGCTATCGTCGTTTTCAATTGGACTTTGGAGTTGAAGACGAATATGAATTGGATCTAGATTTTGTTAGCAAAGTATGTTTGGAACAATTTTTTTGGTTAATGTTCGATTTGATAATCACCATTTCTTCCCTTGCTGCTATCTTTTTCATCAATTTATTTCCTCATCCTGAAATCATAACCTTATTTCGCGTAGTTCGTGTATTCCGAATCATTCGCATTTTTGAAGTTCACAAATCACTAAAACAAACAGAGCGGAAAATAATGTCCGTTATTCCAACTGTATTTGTCTTCGCTATTCTATTAGCACTGATACACTTCGTATACGCAATTATCGGATGTAATCTTTACAGTTTCACCAAATTTGAAGAAATTGATTTTTCAAATTTGTATAATGCCTACTTTGGGTTATTTCTCTCTTTAACTAATGGATGGGCATCGATGCATTCAAATTTATTGAATAGCGATGTTCCTGGTTTTATTACAGATATATATTGTATTTCATTTTTTGTGTTTAGTTCTATGATTACATTGAATGTTTTTCTTGCTGTAATGACAACACAAATTCAAGATAAATTGAATGATGAGAAAAAAGCTTCTGATAACAGAGAAAAACAGCTAATTGAAATAATTCAAAATCTTGATCAAAAAATCGACCGCTTGGAAAAGAAAATAAATGAACCTAAGGAGAAATAACCGAACATACTGTTTTTTAATTACATTAGTTGTATGAAGTTTATTGTTACATTTCTTTTACTTTCAAGCCTTCATCTTTCGGCTCAATCAATAAAACTGAAAAAAAAATATTTGAAAACATATGTTGGAAAAATTCCTTCATATGAAATGAATTTAAATAACCAACTTATTTTGGTTAATCCCTCAACTATTGAAGTAATTCTAACAAAAGATAGCATTTACGTTAACGTTGGCGAATCAAAATGGAATGGGACCTACGTTGTTTCAAAAATTGAAAAGCAAAAATATGAACTTACAGGGAAGATGCTTGATACTGGAATTCCAGAAAGGTTAATAATAGATACAAAACTGAAAAAACTAACTCGTAAAGGGCTTTTTCCTCAGCCGGACGCGATTTTAGAAAAGAAGAAGTAAGGTAAATTCAACTAATAGGAAGATAAATCGCAAACGTCGTTCCTTTGTTAACAGCGCTTTTAACTTCAATTTTACCTTCGTGCGCATCCATGATTAATTTAACGTAATAAAGTCCCAATCCAAATCCCTTCACATTGTGAATATTACCCGTCGGAACACGGTAAAATTTCTCGAAAATTTGTTTCAAATCTTCACGTTTCATGCCAATTCCATTATCGGATATATCGATTACTAGGTGATTTTTCTCATTTTGCGTATTCAAAACGATTTGAGGGGTTGTAATACAGTATTTAACGGCGTTATCTAATAAATTATAAACTACATTCGTCAAGTGAACAGGATCAGCTTGAATCTTGTAATTTTCAGCAGCGCAATTCAATTCTATTTTTCCACCTTGGTTCAATTGATTGAATTCAAAATTCTCTTTTACCTCAGCCAATAATTCATGCACATCGAAATTCTCTTTATTCAAAACCACCTTGTCCTTGTCGAGTTTAGCCACATTCAAGACGCGCTCAACTTGATTTTCAAGCCGTTTATTTTCCTTATAAATTATTCCTGCGTATTTGCGAATTTTCTCTGGATCTTCATTTAAATCAATGCGCATTAACATTTCACTGGATAAACTTATCGTTGAAATTGGTGTTTTTAACTCATGCGTCATGTTATTGATGAAATCTGTCTTCACTTCCGAAAGTCGCTTTTGACGAATAATAATCGCTAAACTAAAACCAAAAAATATTAACCAAAACGATGATAATGGAGATATGTATATCCAAGGTGAAATAAATACGGCTGGTTCAATCGATTTCGCGGTAAAGTATGGGAAGAAAACTGTGAAATAGTGTCCGTCTTTTTTTAAATTCAATGATTCAGTAGAGATTTCCGAAGGTTTATTTTTGGTGGTAATGTATGCCTTATCTTTCGAATAATGAATCATGTTACTCAAAAGAATTGTATCCACAAAACAATCGTAAATTCCATAGATAAAATCCTGATGAATATTTTGATTGTAAAACTCTTTTTTCAAAAGTGTTTCGAGGTAAAAGGGTTGTAATTCCTCACTAAAATCAACTGTGAATTGATTATTATTTACCTGACGAACATTTCCGTATGTATCCAAGCTATCTTTCGAGGTCCGCTGAATTTCATCCAAGACAGATTTCAATGCGATGATTGTATTTTCGGAGAAAGATTTGAGATTCGAACTATCTTCTTTCGCTTGAATTGCAATATTTTTCTCTTGCATTTCAAGTGTCTTCCGCACCCATACCAATTGTACAATTAGAATACTGGCAAGTGATATTACTCCCAGAAGAACAACAGCATTTATGGTTCGTCTATTCACAAACCAAAGATAACTATTTGATTATTCACCAAACACATTCAACCAAGCCAGAATTCCACCTTCCAAATTATAGAGGTTGTTATAACCATAATTCTGTTCTAAATACATTGCTGCATTAGCACTTCTGACTCCCGAACGACATTGCATGATTACTTTCTTTTCCTTACTGATTTCGTTATATCGTGTAGGAATTTCACCAAGAGGAATTAAATTTCCACCAATGTTTACTTCTTCATATTCATAAACTTCTCGTACGTCTATTAACTGAAATTCAGCATGTTGATCCTTAAGTGCTTTTAACTCTTGAACAGTTATGGTTTTCATAATCCCTTGATTTTAAAATCCTTGAACTCCGTTTACTGTAGTGTATTTCAATACATTTTTTTTGTCCGGATATATGCGTGCAAATGCCGATTGAACAGCTAAGGTCCCTTCATGAAAACCACAAAGTATAAGCTTCAA
>VGML01000161.1 GCA_016866415.1 Bacteroidota bacterium
CCTGCGTGAAAGATAAAAACATATTGTTTAAGAATAGAATGACAAGAATGTATCTCATTACTTTTGAATTTATTCCTAAGTTATTAAATAAAAATCATTCTTCAATATTCAACCTTATTTTTTGAGTAAGCTGACGATTGTATGTTTCGAGTAAGTATTTCAGATAATTGTCGGTGCATTTAGAAATACACTTGGTATATTGTTTAATCCGATGTTCGATGTGATCTTGTAATACGTTTTGAAGAGCCAAAGCATGATCTAAATTCTTCGCTGAGGCATCAATTGACTCAAAGTGATTGTCAAGTGAAAGATCAAGACATTTTTTACCTTTAAATCCTTGTTCAAGGCAATTGAAATAGTTTTCTTTAATGCTAAAATTATCAAGTATTTCTGTATTAACTACCTTATCAAATCCTTTTGGAAATTCGAATTCTACCTCAAACTCCATATCCTCTATCTCTGAAATTCGAGACTCCAGAAAACGGTCTGGAAAGCGAAACGCATCTTGCCAATTGATATAATCCTGCCAAAGTCCAAAACGACGAACATTGTTTCCTAAATCGATGATTTTGAAATCAGATTTGTTATCTAATTTTCGAGAACCTCTTCCAATCATCTGATGATAAAGTGTCAAAGACCTGGTTGCTCGATTGATAATAATTGTTTGGACGGTAGGTTCATCAAAACCAGTGGTTAAAATACCAACGGAAGTTAAAATTGCATCTGGTGTTTCTTTGAACCATTTTAAAACATCTTTTCGGTCTTTATCACTGAATGTTGAGTCCAAGTGACGAATGTTATATTTCAGTTTTTTGAAAATTTCTTCAACTCGACGTGATGTTTCAATTCCAGCGTTAAAAATCAATGTTTTGGAACCGATTGCAACTTCTTCGTATGCAAAAATTAGTTTTTCTTGCATGAAATAATTGCTGTAGAGAATGTCCGAACTACTGATTGTAAAATCACCATTTGAACCAATCTTTAAGCCATGTAAATTGACGTCATACGAAAAAGTTTCTGCGTTTGCCAAATATCCGTTTTCAATCAGGTTTGATATAGATTCTCCTACTATAAGTTTTTTGTAATGGTCTTTGAGTGGCATTGTTTTGTTGCTACTTAAAGGTGTTGCCGTAACTCCTAAAATGTTGCAGTTTTCATAATATTGAAAAATCTTCCTGAAGCTATTGTAGTGGGCTTCATCAACGATAACAAGACCAACATTTTCAATGAAATTTTCATTATCCAATAATCGGTTGTTTAATGTTTCAACCATAGCTATAAAACACTGATATTCATGTTGATCGTTGGAATTTTTAACCTCTGAACTAATTACTTTACTTTGAACTCCAATTGCTCCAAGTTGGTGAGAGGTTTGAACTGATAATTCAATGCGATGGGTTAAAATCAATACTTTTTTGTTCCATTCTTCGATGTATTGACGGGCAATTTCGGAGAAAATCACCGTTTTTCCGCCTCCAGTTGGCAGTTGATAAAGTAAATTAAAGTCTGTTCCGTTTTTTCGAATCTCGTCTAAAACTTGTTTTACAGTCGTTTCTTGAAATGGGTAAAGCTTTTTGGCTTGGTAAAATTCGAGTTCAATCATTATCAAATGGCAATTTGCAAAATTACTGCCTTTATTTGAATAAAATTCAGTTTAACAGAAATTATGTCGACCAATGATGCAAAAAGATTCCTGTGGCAATGGCAACGTTTAGAGATTCTGCATTTCCCGAACCTTTAATCGAAATTGGACTAGTTATGAAAGGCAATGTTTCTTTTGATATACCTTTTCCTTCGCTGCCTAAAACCAAAACCTTTATTTCTGAAAAAGAAACTGAATTTAAATTTTCTCCTTCGAGCAGTGCGCCATGAATTTTACAATTTAAGCCTTTGAGGAAAATAGTTAAATTTTGATATACCACGTTGACACGGAAAATACTTCCCATCGTAGCTTGAATGACTTTTTGATTGTATAAATCTACCGTGTTTTCGGAACATACTAATTGATCAAATCCAAACCAATCCGCAGATCGAATGATTGTGCCTAAATTCCCTGGGTCTTGAATTCCATCTAAAACTAGAATACGTTCGTCCATCTTAATTGCTTTTTCATCTAATTTCGATGCAACGGCCAATATTTTTGGAGCTGAGTTCAAACTAGTTACTTTTTCAAATTCAGAGATAGATCCTATAAAAGCATTTTCGAAGCTATTTAGCTCCATTTCTTGGTAAACATCTTGATCAGCCAGAATAAACAAGATCTTTTCGGGGAATTGTTGAATTAGTTCACGAACAATTTTTTCACCTTCCACAACAAAAACCGATAAGTCGTCCCTGATTTTTTTATTTCTAAGGCTACGTATCCACTTTATCTTTTGCAACGAAATTTTTTCCAATTGATATTCTTATTTTTGTCAATATTTGAAAATGTGAACAGGACGAAAATACGAATAATTATAGCAACATTACTTTTTGTTGTTTCTTCCTGTCGAATAAATCGCTATGTTCCAAATGGAATGTATTTGCTCAAGTCGAATGAAATTGTAATGAATAAAAACACAATTTCGAAAGAAGAGGTAATGAGTATCGTTCGCCAAAAACCAAATCAGAAAACATTTGGACTTCCAATTAAATTGTTCATTTTTAATTCCATAGATTCAGTTAAAATAGCCGATAAACGATTGAAAAAAAAGAAATCTTTTGATTTTAAACTGAAAAAAAAGCGTGAGAAAGTAAATAAAATCAATCAAAAACGAATAAGAAAAGCGATAAAAAGAGGAGAGACGGAATATGACGAAAAAGTACTTAGCGATACGGTTTTTTCAAAGGTATTATTTCGGGAAAAATTAAAATATAAATTCGGGCAAAAGCCAATTGTTTTTGATTCCATTTTATTTGATAAAAGCGTTGAACAAATAGCCTTATTTCTCAAGAAGAAGGGTTATTACTACAATAATGTTAAAGGTAACGTAAATTACAGTGAAAAAGACAGTAAAGCGGCCGTTTCATATAGTATAAATTCAGGTCCGCTATATGTGATCGATTCTGTAAAGTTATTAGGTAGCTCTTTGATAATAGCACTTTATAAGAAGTATGAACGAAAACAATTAGCCAATGAGGGCGAGTATCCTTTTAGAAATATACCATTTGATTTAGACTATTTGGAATTGTTTCGGGAAGATTTTTCCAAGTTTACCCGCGATGAGACTGTTTATAAGTTCTATACCTCAAACATTCATTTTACAGCAGATACGTTGAAAAAGACAATGAAGGTGAATCTTATTTTGGAATTTCTCGATCGATTTGTACAAGATCCGAACAATAAGGATTCAGTGAAAAAAGTGCCGTTTTATTCAACTGAAATCAAAAATGTTTATTTTCATCTATCTGATACGCTCAATGTGAAGGGTAGTTATTCAAATTTGATGCTTTCAAAAGGTATTGAATTGACTGATTCTTTGGCTCCACAATTCTTAAATACACTTAATACTGTTTTTTACCAAAAAATCTCATACTCCAAAAAGAAACGAGAAAAACTAAAATTACCAAAAGGTACCCCAGATCCGTTTCGTATGGTTTACGTTAAATATAATGGAGATAAGCCTTGGATAAAACCTGAAATTTTGGAGCTTCAAAATTATTTGGAGCAAAATAATAAATTCAAAGAATATTATTTGGATAGGAGTTACAGAAGTTTAATCCAACTCGGCGTTTTTAGTTCTATAAAACCAATTCTTGTGGAAATTCCGGGCACCAACAAATTAGATGTTCATTATTACCTCGAACCTGCAGAAAAACAGTCTTTTGGTTTTGAGCCTAAATTCACAACAACATCTGGATTAATGGGTGCCAATGCATCCGTGAATTACACGAATAAAAACTTGTTTCGAGGTACTGAAAAAGTTACACTATCCTTTGGCGGCGGATTTGAAACTCAAACGCAAGTTTTGGATGCTTCGCGTAAAGGAAATTTTTTCAACACTTTTGAAATTGGACCAAGTGTGAAGTTAGATTTACCCGGTTTGTTTCCAACTCCACCAACGCTGTTAAAATCAAAAAGACAAAAGCCACGAACTGAAATTACGACAGCACTGAATTTCGAAAAGCGTGACATTTTTGATAGGAGAGTTTTTCAATTGAATTACATGTGGAAGTTTTTAGTTGGTAAAACCCAAGTTTTCAAAATGGGATTTCCAGGTGCATCCGTAATTAAATTCGTCCAAATTGACCCAAGTCCTCAATTTGAACAACAATTGAATACAATTAATGACGCCTTTTTAACAAGTTCATACAGCGATCAATTCGTTTGGCAGGATTTTAAATTTTCTTGGGAATTCAACAACAAGGAGAAAGATTTTCAAGAAGGCAAAAAACGTTTTTTAAACTCAATAATCTACTTTTCAACAACACTTGATGCTGCAGGAAACTTGTTGTATGCTTTTCGTGGAAGGCAAGATATGATAAGTGATCAATATCAATTTCAGAATTTAATATATTCTCAATTTGTAAGAATTGACAATCAATACATTTTAACTAAAAAACTAAAGCAAAAAACATCACTTCATATGAGATTGTCTGGTGGTGGTGGAATTCCTTATCGCAATACAAAAACTACCTTGCCATATGATTATTCATTTTTCGCAGGTGGTTCAAATGATAACAGAGGTTGGACAGCAAGGGCATTGGGTCCTGGAGGGTACAAATACCATTTAGATACCAATCGATTAGGAACCCAAATCGCGGATATACGGCTTGGTGGTTCTGTCGAATACCGTTTTTCGATGGGAAGTATGTTTAAAGGCGCTGTTTTTTCCGATTTTGGAAATATTTGGACTTACAATGAGGATCAGAGTAGACAATATAGTAAGTTTGAACTCAAATCATTTTTACCCCAAATTGCATTATCCGCAGGGGTTGGTTTGCGATTGGATTTGGATTTCTTCGTAATTCGTTTGGACATAGGTTTTCCGATTTACAATCCAGCATATGAGGATGGAGCGCGTTGGGTTTTTCAAGATATGAAAACAAGAGCAACTTATTACAAAGAAGGAGAATTGTTTTTTGGTCAAACCAATGAACAGGTTAGAAAAATTATGCCTAAGCCTTTTCCAATCAACTTCTTCAATTTCGGTATCGGTTATCCATTCTAGCATATGAAATATCCCTCATTTATTT
>VGML01000162.1 GCA_016866415.1 Bacteroidota bacterium
GATTGAATGAAAAATTAATCAATTCTAATTACAGTGAAGCTAAATCAATTGTTACCAATAAAAAGAATGAAATCAGTCAATTTTTGGATAATCGTTTGGGTGATAAAGAAAAATTGGAAAAACAAAAGGAA
Organism: Bacteroidota bacterium; assembly: GCA_016866415.1. Lineage (GTDB taxonomy): Bacteria > Bacteroidota > Bacteroidia > Flavobacteriales_D > Crocinitomicaceae > UBA952. Next base: position 132 of record VGML01000162.1, read on the forward strand.
TTTCAATTAATTGAACAAAAAAATATTTTGGATTCTCAGATTGCAGAGCAGGTTAAACAAATTAATGAGCTAAAAAATCAAATATCAACAACTCAACAGAAATTAAATTCTGAGAAAAACAAAAAGGAACAAGAACGATTACAAGGTGAAATTAGACAATTGAATAAAAATTTAGTGCTAGTTGAAGAATTGAATTCTGAGTCTCAATTCAGTCTCAATAAACTTCAAAAAGAGCAAGAAGCTTACAGAGAAAATAAAGAATTACTTGGTAAAATAGATTTGAGAGCAGAGGATAAAAAGTCTTATCAAGATGTGAAAAGTGTACCAAAAAGTAAGCTTCAGCCTGATGATTTAATCAATGAAATTATTGAAAATGAAACAGTTTTGAATTCAACATCAGAGGGTAAATATGAGCAAGATATTGCACGAATTCAACAAATTAAAAATGAAACGGAACGTAAAACACAATTAATTGAACGCGAAAAACAGTATCAAACCGAATTAAAGCAAAAATTAGAAGCAAGTTCCAATGAATCCGAGAAAGAAATCTTCTCAGAACAAATACAACTTTCTCAAAGTCGTTTGGCTGAATTGGATGATGATTATGCTCAAATCAATCAGAACGAAAAAATAGAAGAGCCAACGAATAAATCGGTTGAGAACAATTCAACGTCGAATGAGGTTGCCAAGAATGAAGTTCAGAATACGACTCAAAACGAAAACGTAGAGGAACCAACGAATAAATCGGTTGAGAACAATTCAACGTCAAACGAGGTTGCTAAGAATGAAGTTCAGAATATGACTCAAAACGAAAACGTAGAGGAACCAACGAATAAATCGGTTGATAACAATTCAACGTCAAATGAGGTTGCGAAGAATGAAGTTCAGAATACGACTCAAAACGAAAACGTAGAGGAACCAACGAATAAATCGGTTGAGAACAATTCAACGTCAAATGAGGTTGCGAAGAATGAAGTTCAGAATACGACTCAAAACGAAAACGTAGAGGAACCAACGAATAAATCGGTTGAGAACAATTCAACGTCAAATGAGGTTGCGAAGAATGAAGTTAAGAATACGACTCAAAACGAAAACGTAGAGGAACCAACGAATAAATCGGTTGAGAACAATTCAACGTCAAATGAGGTTGCGAAGAATGAAGTTCAGAAAACTAATCAGAACGAAAACGTAGAGGAGCCAACGAATAAATCGGTTGAGAACAATTCAACGTCGAATGAGGTTGCTAAGAATGAAGTTCAGAATACGACTCAGAACGAAATAGTAATAGAGTCAACTAATAACCTAGATTTAAATAGCGAGTTGACAAATTCTCCTAACGATTTAAAGCAATCCGTTTTGTATAATCTGAATGCTGCAACCATTGAGCGACAGATTGCTATCAAGAAAGAGGAAATAACAAGAGCTTCGTCATTAAAGGAAAAAGAACGAATTGAAAAAGAATTATCACAGTTGGAAGAGGATTCACAGATAAACTATAAAAGAAGCTTGGAAATAGAGAAAAGAGCTTTATTTCTCAAGCAGTTTCCAGACCTGAATATTGGATCAAATCTTGATAAAATTGCTGAATTGAATGTACTTAAAATGAAGGAAAATTTCATTCAAAAGAAAATTTCAAATTCATCAAACGAACAAGAAAAACGCTTGTTGAGTGAACAGAAAAATCAATTGGCAGCCATTCGTTCGGATTTAGAGAAAAGGCCTGAAGAAAACGTGATTGAACAAAAGTCAGTGGTGTCTTATCAGATTCCTCGGTCTTCGGCTGAACTTTCAAATGAAGAAATAGCAGTTTTGAGTCAAGATGAAAGTTATATCAAGTACATTGACCAGAGAATTATTTATAAAAAATTATCTGATGACTTGGAACAAACCAAAGCAGATAATCAAAAGCTAAGAGAAGATATTAATAAAATATTGATGGAATCCGAAACAAATCAGTTGAGCGATAAGTTAATAGAATTAGGATTTCAATTAAGAAGAAACGAGGAGATCATAAATAAAACGGAAGTTAAACTCAAAGATCAACTTGAAAGATTAAACACATTTGATAAATTAAAACAATTTGAATGGATGTTAATTAATGGAGTCCAACCTACAAAACGTGTTGTTGCAAATGAAAATTTACAGCAAACATTTTTCATAGGTCGAAATCCAAAAATTGCCGATGAAAAACCACTTCCAATTAATGTAAACACCCCTTCAGGACTTGTATATCGCGTGCAAGTTGGGGCATTCAGAAAACCAATTCCGAATGATGCGTTTCGGGATTTTTCACCTGTTTCGGGCGATGTTTTGGCAAATGGATTAACATGCTACATGGCCGGTTATTTTAATAGTGCACAAAATGCAATAAATGCGCGTAAGCAAATTCGTGCTTTAGGTTATGCTGATGCGTTTATAGTTGCTTATTGTGACGGGAATCGAATTTCCTTTGCGAAAGGTCGTGAATTGGAAATCTCGGGTCAATGTAAAACTTTGTCTAATAACGAATTAATTCTTGCATTAAGTCAGAATAATCCAGTTTCAAATACAAATACTTTTGCATCAAATTTAGTCCAGCAACCTGTTTCAGCAATACAAAACTATCTTGACGTTCCAAACGCTAAAAAATCTGAATTAGGTGAAATTAATCAACATTTGTTCTTTACTGTTCAAGTTGGAGTTTACAAAAAACCCATTACGAATGAACAATTGAAATCATTTGATGATTTGATAACTTTCAAAACGGAAAAAGGTCAGTTTCGCTATTCTTCTGGAATGTTTGAAAGTGCAAATGATGCGAAGACACATAAAACGCAAGCTATTGCTAAAGGGGTTGCTGATGCATATGTTGTTGCCTATTACCAAGGAAAAAGAATTTCTATTGCCGAAGCAAATAATTTATTGGCGCAAAAAGGACCTGAAATTCTGAAAAAATCAATTAAATCGGAACCTAATACAAATTCAAATCTTTCTGGCACAGTTGAAGCAATTGAAATGCAATTACCGAATTTAAAAAGTCGCATAAATCAGGATTCTTTAATTCAATATTCATTCGTTTGTGAAGAAGATGAAATTGTTTCAAAATTGGAAAAATTGAACCGAATCGGAATTTTTACGTATCAATCGGAATTAGGTAAAATTGTTACTCCAAAAATGAAAACGAGTGAAGTCTCTCAAATTCAAAGAGAATATTTTAAAGCATTTAAAATTGAAGATCAAACAATCGATTCTAATTTAATAATGGAATTGGATGTAACAAATAAACTTTCAAATGGATCTTTTGCTGATTGGTTAATGCGAAGCGAATATAATTATCGGATTGTCAAAAAAGAAAATATGGAACTTTTGAGCTTATATTTAGTAAATGAATTCCAACGCGATTTAGTTATTCGAAAAGCGGAAGAATTTTCAATTTCAATTAAAAACAAATGAGAATGAGTCAAACTGAAACTCAAGTAGAAGTAGCAACTTTACAAGAACTTGTCTCCGAGTTTAATATTGTTCTTTATAACGATGATGTCAATACATTTGATCATGTAATCAATTGTTTAGTTCGCATTTGTGATCACGAACCTATGCAAGCTGAGCAATGCGCATGGATTGTTCATTTGAATGGCAAATGTGCCGTTAAAAATGGTGTTTATGATGAGTTGGAGCCCTTATGCCATCAGCTTTTAGATAATGGTCTTTCAGTAAAATTAGAATAAAAAAATGAAAATAACCTTTCAGTCAAAAGCCACCTTATTCATCGCTTTGATGAGTCTTGTTGGTCTTGTCGCTCTGAAATTAGCTAAACAAGAGGCACAACATATTTTTGTGTTGGACGGCAATTTTAATTATGGTAGTTGGCAATGGTATTTGAGTACTGTTTTTTATGTTTTCGGACATGCTAATGTGGAGCATTTTATTGGAAATATGGCCATACTGTTGTTATTGGGACCAATCATTGAATTGAAATATGGTCATAAGCAACTATTGTTCATGTCTGGAATAACCGCGTTAGTTACTGGAATTTTTCATGTGTTGCTTTGGGACAATGGACTTTTGGGCTGCAGTGGAATTGTTTTCATGTACATCGTTTTGGTAACTTTGCTGAATGCCAAAGGAAAAGAAATTCCTTTTACCTTTATTTTGGTGGTTATTCTCTATCTCGGTCAAGAAATTTATTCTTCGTTTCAAAAAGATGAAATCTCGCATTTCGCTCATTTATTTGGTGGAGCGATGGGTGCTTTTTGGGGATATTACAAAAAATGATTAAGACTGAATAAACATGGAAGTCATATTCAAATTCCCGGTATTTTGGTAATGTCATTGTAACCAATTCAAGAGTGTATGTTTTTAGAATATGGAAAAATTTAAACGAATTCTTTTTACAAGTTGTTTTCCAACAATTTTGTTTGCTCAAGAATACGAAATTCTCAAGCATGATAAGCCCATATTAATTCAAGAATTAGATCAATTAAATTCCCGTTCACGTGACTGTAATTTGAGTATTTTGCCAAATTCAAAATCGATTTATTTCATGTCGGATCGTGAAATGAAGAATGGAAGTTTGGGTGGAAATGGAGATATTTATCGATCTGATTTTCAGAATGGTGAATGGGGTAGACCTGTCGAGCTCGGATCTTCCATCAACACAAATTCAGGTGAAGATGAACCTACATTTAGTTCAAATGGAACTGTAATGTATTATCAAAGTTGGGCTGGAAATTGGAAAAGTATGGGAGGACCATATTACATGGCAAAATTGGTAAATGGAGTTTGGGAAAAGCAAGGAAGCATCGGGAAGAATATTAGTCAGTTTTTCATTGATCAATTTGATATAAGTTTCGGATACGCAACTGATGGAATGGCCGTTTCTCCTGATGGAAATCTTTTCATTGTGGCTTGCGGTGCAGATTACAATGGAGCTATGGATTTATATTACAGTGTGAAAAAAAATAATGTTTGGACCTATCCTGAATTAATGGGAATAAGCACTGATGGCGATGAAAGGTCTGTTTTCATTGCGGGAGATAGTAAGACGATTTATTATAGTAGTGA
>VGML01000163.1 GCA_016866415.1 Bacteroidota bacterium
AAGAGTTCATATTAAAATTAAATGTAATTCAACCGAAACTAGAGGAGCTTTCAAAAAGAACAATTGAGTTTGTAGAAAGTCAGCGAGGAGCTTCAGAGAAAATTTTGGAAAATCAGGAAGTGAAAAATCTCTTGAACTAATAAGCCCGTTCGTTTCTTTTTTCCATCCAATTAATAAAAGCTTTATTGACCACTTTATTTCCTCCTGGAGTAGGGTAGTCTCCCGTGAAATACCAATCACCAAGGTTATTTGGACAAGCTTTATGAAGGTTTTCAACGGTTTGGAAAATAATTTCCACTTTAGCCTGAATATTTTTCGGAGTTAACAATTCAGCAATTTTCTTAGAAATTTCATCGTCTGTAAATGGTTCGTAAATCCCTTTAACGAAATTCCGAACTTGTTCCTTTGGTAAATCCAATTGCTTTAAACATTGATTGTAAACATCTTGAATTACTTGTTCCATCTTTCGATCTTTTAAAAGCTGAATGGCTGCTTCAAACGCAATGAAGTCTCCCATTTTGGCCATATCAATACCATAACAATCAGGAAAACGAATTTGTGGTGCTGACGAAACGACCACAATTTTCTTCGGATTCAAACGGTCTAATATTTTCAAAATACTTTGGCGTAAAGTTGTTCCGCGAACGATGCTATCATCAATTACAATCAAGTTATCTTTTCCAGCGCGAACACTTCCGTATGTGATGTCATAAACATGAGCCACTAAATCATCTCGGGAATCAGCTTGCGTAATAAAGGTTCGGAGTTTGGCGTCTTTGATAGCGATTTTCTCGATTCGGGCTCTTCGGTGAATAATTTCAGCAATTTGTTCTTCACTTGTATTATTTCCTAAAGCTTGAATTTGTTTGATTTTTTCCAAATTCAAGTGTTCTTCGAGTCCTTTTATTAATCCGTAAAAAGAAACTTCGGCGGTATTTGGAATAAATGAAAAAACGGAATTATCAAAGTCGTAATTTACTGTTTTTAAAACTTGAGTAACAATCAAACGACCGAGTGCTTTTCGCTCTTTGTAAATATCAGCATCGGATCCACGAGAAAAATAGATTCGCTCAAACGAACATTTTTTGGGATCTTTCGGAACGTTTATCATCTCCTCAGAAACAATTCCATTCTTTTTAATTATTAGTGCGTGACCAGGTTGAAGTTCTTTTATTTGTTCAACCTTTAAATTGAATGCAGTTTGAATAACAGGCCTCTCTGATGCAACCACACAAATTTCATCATCTTCAAACCAAAAAGCAGGGCGAATTCCACTTGGATCTCTTAAAACAAAAGCGTCTCCGTGACCTAAAAGTCCCGCCATAGCGTAGCCTCCATCCCAGACCTCTGATGCTTTTTTAAGAATTTTGGATAAATTCAATTGATCCGCAATTCGAGCGTAAATTTCAGGATTACTATAACCTAACGTTTTGTACTGACGATACAATTCATCGTTTTCTACATCTAAGAAATGTCCGATTTTCTCTAAAACGGTAACCGTATCCGATTTTTCCTTTGGATGCTGTCCAATGTTGACAAGTACACTAAAAAGTTCATCGACATTCGTCAAATTGAAGTTTCCTGCGACAACAAGGTTTCGTGTAATCCAGTTATTTTGACGTAAAAATGGGTGACAACTCTCAATTGAATTTCTTCCAAAAGTACCATAGCGCAAGTGACCTAAGAAAAGTTCTCCTGTGAATCCGGCATTTCGCTTCAGGTACTCAACGTCATTTAGTTTTGATTTGTCCTCTTCAGCGATTTGTTGAAATCGGTTATTAATTTGATCGAAAATATCTTGAATTGGGCTCTTTGCGATTGAACGAATACGAGAAATGTAACGCTCTCCTGGAGCCATGTCAAACTTAATATTCGCAACGCCGGCACCATCTTGTCCACGATTGTGTTGCTTCTCCATCAAAAGATGAAGTTTGTTTATCCCGTAAAGCGCAGAGCCATATTTATCGACATAGAATTGCATGGGTTTTTTTAGCCTCAAAAGGGCAATCCCACATTCGTGTTTAATGGCATCACTCATGATCTCCGGAAATTTGACACGAAGATAGTGATTTGAAAAAGAAAGAAGTAGGGAAACGAAAAACTAATTTCAAATTTCCTTAACAAATTCTTAATGTCCACCAGGCTGACAGCATTTTGGAAGCTTCAAAATATCTTCCTCTTTTGCTTTTACTCCATCGGCGCTATAACCAATACTTGCAATGGTTTGTTTTATTTCTTGTAAAGAAATGGATTTCGTTTTATAACGAACAGTTACCTTTTTAGACTCCAAATCGAATTCAGCAAAAACGACTCCTTTCGTGTAGTTAAGCTTACCTTCAATTCGTTCTTTGCAATCGCCGCATTGAGCTGAGGTTTGAATTATGGCTTCTTCAATTTTCTTTTGACCGAATGACAAGCCTTTTATGAATAGAAATAAAAATAAAGTTGTTGTTTTCATAGAATTCAAATTTAAAAATAATTAAATTTTCTTTTTTGTTCTTGCAATGGAAAATCTAAATCCTCCGTAAATAGTTATTCCCATAATTGGTCCCCAAATATTAGTCGCATCAAAATTTTGACCAAATGGATTTTGACTACCAATTATCGGATTTTGCTGTTTGAAATTAGTTACGTTTTCGCCACCTAAATAAATCTCTAATTTCTTGTATACATGGGTTATTTGTCCATTGACCATTGGATAAATTGGACTAAATTGTTCTTTTTGATTCTGATCGAAAAGCGTATCCGAAGGAAGTCTTGATTGCCCATAAACTGAACATGTCAAGTCGAATTCCCAACGTTTGTTTCTCGTGTGATAAGCTAAATTGACAAAACCACGGTGTTTTGGGATCATCACTTGCTGTTGTACTCTACCATCATAGACTGCTTTCACGCTTAAAAATTTATATGCTAATCGAATTTCGAAATTCTTTATCGGACTGAAGTTAAGCTCCGTTTGGAAGGCATTGGAGAAAGAGGAGTTTGCCAAATTTTTAAAAATGATGTTATTGAAATTCGTATCGCGATCCACAACCAATTGATTTTCGAAAAAAGTATGGTAGAAGTCAACGGAAATTCCTGCTTTATTTTGAAACAAGCGCATTTCGTGAACCAACGAACCTCCGATATTCCATGAGATTTCGGGTTTGATGTCTGACGGAGCAATCCACGTTTTTGAGCTTGCAAGCAGAGAAATGTTGTCAATCATATAATTCGGAACACGCCATCCCTTTCCTCCTGTAATTCGCAAATCGGTTAGTTCATTTAAGGCATATTTTAGGTGAGCACGCGGTGAAAACTGTCCGCCAAAAAGGTTATGTTGGTCATATCGAGCTCCTGCAACGGCTGTGAGTCGACTACCTGTGTATGTGTATTCGAAGAAAGCTCCTGGGATAAGTTCTTTCCGTCCTTCTCTGAGCGTGTCGACGTTTTGCGAAATATCCAGAGCCACGAAGCTTGCACCAACTTTAAAACGGTGATCTGTTGTTCCGATGTAATCGTCGTAAATGGCGTTGATGTAAACACGTTTCTCCAAACCCGCAAAATTTCGTAATCCAAAAAGCCCATCGAGCTCCTGATATTTCAAGTTGTAAACGATTCCCAAAGACTGATAAGGTCGTTTTCCGAAAAATCCGGTTTTTGCAAAAATATCGGCGTGCCTTGAGTTGATTAAAAGTCCGTAAGAATCCGTTGGCCAAACATTCGCATTTTCTCTTTTGAAAGAAGTCTGCCCGCCAACTTTGCGATCTTGGTACAGATTTAATCCAAATTGCGATTTCATCTTTTTACCCTGATAAGCCCAACGGTTGACTAAAGCCAGATTATCTCCCATTGGTAAATCTCGAAAATTATCATTGTTGTGGTCAATATTTCCATAAACGGAAGAAGCGTGAGCAAATGTTCCCGTGCTCCATTTTTCATTTATGACTTGTCCCGCGTTTAAATTAAGCTCAGAGCGACCAAAAATATTCTGATATCCATTTACGAAAAGCTGCTCCATTTCACTTGGTTTTTTCAATTCAAGATTCACCAAGCCAGCCATCGACTCATAGCCATTGACTACAGTTCCTGTTCCCTTGGTAATTTGTATCGATTCAATCCATATTCCCGGAAGCGAATTAAGACCGAATGAACTTTCAAGTCCACGTAAATAAGGAATATTTTCCATTTGAATCTGCGTATAAACGCCATCCAGACCCATCATCCTGATTTTCTTTGCTCCTGAAACTGCGTCAGTAATGTTAACGTCCACTGAAGCGTTTGTCTCAAAGGATTCTGACAAATTACAACACGCTGCTTTTCGAAGTTCAGCGCTAGTAAGTTCTTCAACATGGAGCGTTTTCATTTTTGAAATTCCCTTTGATTTTTTTCGGTATTCAATTATTACCTCAGGAAGAATTTTCTCTGAATACAAGATAATATCCAACGCAATAAAACGATCGTTTTTATTTACCGGAATGGAATCTGGAACATAACCAACAGCTGAAATAATCAACGTATCCGGAAGTGTTTTGGGAAGAACGAGTTCAAAAGTCCCATCTTCTTTGGTTAATACTCCTGATTTTGATTGAAGGAGTTTAACTTTTGCCAACGAAATGGGTTTTTTAGTTCCTGCTGCATCGAATCCTTGAACGAGTCCTTTTAATTGTGCATTTGTCGCCATACTGCAGCAGTGACATAGCAATGCGATAAAAAGTTTAATTTTCATTTACATAAATTTAGAGTTAGGAAATAAGTTTAATTTCCTAATTTCTAAATTCGAAAGACTTGATTTCGGATGAGTATTTTTCTACCATAAAGCAATGGTGGGGGATCCGATCCAGAAAAGGCTACGTTCTCCTCGTTATTAAAAGTGGGGTTAAAATTAAGTTCAAAAAATAATTTTTCAACGGCTAAAAAAGGAGGGGCAAAACTGAATTTTAAAAGCGATATTGAATAATCCGATTGAACTTTAAAAACCTTTGTTTCATTGTGGCAACAGTCTTTTTTTTCTTTCTTTTGACAACAAGCAAGTAATTCGCTTAGTTTCTTTTCACAATGCGAATTATCAGGAACGAAGAATGATGTATACGAACCTTCTTCCTCGCAGACATGTGTGTACAAGGCTACACCAATGTTTCCGAAGAAAAGAATAAACG
>VGML01000164.1 GCA_016866415.1 Bacteroidota bacterium
TCTCGGCTAATTCAACAATTAATCGTTCAGCTCTGCGACAAACACATCGTGCAACGTGACAAAATGAAACAGCATGATTTCCTCCGGGTAGCACAAAAAAACGCATTTCAGGCAATTCAGCATCCATTTCATCCATCCAATTTTCCAAAATCTCAACATCTGATTCCAATAAATCAGGAATCTTCATTTTCGATTTCTCCGGATCTGAAGCCAAGCTTGATCCGATGGTAAATAAGCGATCTTGAATTTCGATTAATTGTTTTTTGTACGTTTCATTAATATCATAATCGCGAACCACGCCAATAAATGAGTTCAATTCATCAACAGTGCCATATGAATCAATGCGAAGTGCATGTTTCGAAATGCGCGTACCACCGATTAATCCCGTTTTTCCTTCGTCTCCTTTTTTTGTATAAATCTTCATTTTATAAATGTTCTAAAACCGTTTCGATTGAATTTTCCAACTCAAAATAACCAAGTAATTTTTGGATAACACCATCCACAATTGAATCTGGACAAGATGCTCCCGAGGTAATTATAATTTTTACATTTTGCTTTGAAGGAAGAAAATTCGAATGTCGCTCGATAGACTTTGTATGAATGTTAAAAGACTCAATTTCCGATTCTGAAATAATTTCGTCCTTTCCTTTGATAAAATAAGTTGGAAACTTCTGTTCCAGTAATTCAACCAAATGACTTGTATTTGAACTATTGTAACCACCCACAACAATTGCTAAATCAGCGTCATAGTTCAATAGTTCAATTGTGGCAGACTGATTGTCATTTGTTGCATAGCAAAGCGTATCCCGCGTATCTGCAATATGTTCCTTGATGTTCTCTGAACCATATTTTTCAATCATCACGCTTCGCAAATATTCTGTAATTTCTTGTGTTTCAGATGCAAGCATGGTTGTTTGGTTAACAACTCCTATTTTAATTAAATCCTTTTCTGGATCAAAAGATTCTGACATTTTACCAGCAAAATAGGAGATGAAATCCATTTTGGATTTAGCACCCAAAATATATTCTCCCAAGAACATTGCCTCATTCATATCTTTTATGACAAGCGAAGAGGCATTTGATGAACTATGGGAAAATGTCGCACGCGTTTCTTCGTGGTTGTATTTTCCGTGAATAATTATCGTATGGTTTGTCTCTCCAAGTTTCTCCGATCGATTCCAAACCTTAACCACAAATGGACAAGTCGTATTGTACGTATCTATATTTACGCCTATTTCACGAAGTTTATTCTCAATCTCTAATGTCGTTCCAAATGCAGGAATGATAACTACGTCTTCTGAAGTCAATTCTTCGAATGGAAAAAGTTGCTTTCCATCTGTGTCTTGCAGAAAAGTCAGTCCATTTTCTAATAAATCCTTATTCACATCTGGGTTGTGAATCATCTGACTCAAAAGAAAAATGCGTTTCTTAGGATTTTCAGCAATTGCTTTGTAGCTTCTTTCGATTGCATTTTCAACACCGTAACAAAATCCAAAATGACGTGGTATTAAAAATGAAATTTTTCCGAAATCCAATGGCGTAGGAGAGAAGTTTTGTTTTCTTGGATCCTCCAATTTTCTTTTGGCCTTTACTTTACCAATCACTGGTGAACGATAGAATTCAGGAATATCGAATTGCTTCATGGTTTAGAAACGCTTTTTAGCTGTAATTGTTTAATTAAGAACCACAACCGACGCAATCGATGTGTCTGTCCATTGGTTTTACGCCCTTCAATTTCATTTCTAAATTATGAATTTGGTCTTTCAAATCCATATCTGAGAACATATCTCCAGTTAATTGAGATTTCAAATATTCGATTTGTTCTTCTAAAGTAAATTCTGAATTCATGTTGGTGATTTTCATTCAAAATTCCAAAAAATCAAATGGAAAATTAAAATGAACTAAAAAGAGTTTTGAAGATAGTTATCAACGATTAGGCCTTACAATTAATTTCACTCATAAAATCATCGAGAAAACGAACCATGCGATCGTGACGAATTTGAGCGATTTCTTTAGCCGTTTGAGTTTCCATTCGATCTTTCAACAAGAGCAATTTCTCATAGAAATGATTAATGGTATGCGTTTTTGCGTTATAGTATGCTTCCTTGGAATCGTGTAAAACCGGTTGGATATTCTCCAAATAAATCGCTTGACTTTTGCTTCCACCATAAGCGAAGGTTCTTGCAATTCCTATAGCTCCGATAGCATCCAATCTGTCGGCATCACGAACAATTTTTCCTTCCAATGAGGTTTCTGAATCCTCAACCAAAGCTCCTTTAAACGAAATAACCTTAACTACCTCTGATACCGAATTTGCAAGTTCTTCGGTTCCACCAAAATCTAGGATTATTTGTTGTGCAACTTGCCAACCTGCGTCAAAATTTCCTCCATTGTATTTGTGATCTGAGACATCGTGAAGCAACGCCGCTAATTCGATTACTTCACGATTTCCACCTTCAACCGATTGAAGATGCAAAGCCATATTGTAAACTCTTAAAATGTGCTGCCAATCGTGACTTCCTTCTTGGTCTTTGAATTGATTTTCAATCTTATTCTTAATGTCTTCGATTAAGTTTGACATCAAACTAAAACTTTAGAACTTTATATGTAAATATTTGATTTTGAGATTTTAGAACAACAAGATAATATCCACTTTGAAGAAAATTGAGGTTAATCGTTTTTTCTGTTGTTTCAAGTAGTGATTTTCCATTTAAATCAACAATTGAGATGGTCTCAAAGCTCTTGTCTGATTCAATTTGAATTACATCACTAAATGGATTTGGATAAACATTGAAATCTGCAACAGATGACTCATTGAGAACAGTTACATCTTCTCCGCGAACTTGAATATCATCTACATACAATTTAAAACCATCATAGGTTCTCAAAACGAAAGCGATATAAATAGAAGAATCATTCAATCCCAAATTACTCAAATTAACCTCGCGACTGGTCCATTCAAAATTTTCCTGTTCAACGCTACCAATTGTATCCGTAAAACTTGAAGGTAAGCTATCAGTAGTTGAAAGTAAAACTAAATAATCATCTGGAAAAGAAGGATCATGTGATTTGGCATTCCATGAAAGGTAATTTCCGAAAGATGATAATGTGATTTGAGGAGTAATCAACCAACGATCAGCTGAATCGGCTGTTTCAAAATAAGAGGTAGCTGCAGCAACTTGATTTAATGTACTGTCAGGATCTTGAAACGATATCCAAGCTTCTTGACCAATAAAAGGCGTCATGGTCGAAAAAGGCGTATTTCCATCGTTGTTTAAAATTGTACAATTTGATGGGATTCCAGATTGAAAATCCGTCGAAAAAAGCGTGATTTGGGAATTTCCAATTTTGAAAAACAGAAGAAAAAATAATAGAATTGAAAGTTTATACATAAGGCAAAAATAACTTTATTCGACCAATGAAATGAGAATATCCTTGAATTCTTGGTAAAAAGCGTCAAATTCGGTCAGTCGTTCTTTAAAGAATTGATGAATTGATGGCCAATCTTCATTCTTATAAAAATTGACATTTTCCAATTCCCAAGAAATTCGACCGATTTTTATTCCTTCAGTATTAATGAATGATTCATCCCATTTTGTCGGGTGCTGCATTGTTTCTTCCAAAACTTTTTTCAACTCACCTAATTGTTCCCAAAAAATTGCTTGAACTCCTTCATCTTTGAATTGAATGTCATAACATACTGCTGTCAATTTTCCATCAGAAATCAAACGCAGATAGGTGTTTTTTACTTGAGTAGGGTATGTAGCCCAATTTACGCGGCGTCCAGATGAAGAAACGCGCTTTCTCATAACTTCCTTAAAAGCAGCCCAGAACAAAAGGTTTCGTTCTTTTCGTGCTTCTTTGGATAGCATGCTTTATTTATTTCCTTTAGCGTGATCGGCTAAAAACTGTTGCAAACCGATGTCTGTAAGTGGATGTTTTGCCAAGGCTTTGATTGCGTTCAAAGGTCCCGTCATAACATCAGCACCAATTTCAGCGCAATGAATGATGTGCATCGGGTGACGAACAGAAGCAGCCAAAATCTCGGTATCAAAAGCGTAATTATCATAAATTCCACGAATTTGCTCGATTAAAGCTATTCCGTCTGTTGAAACATCGTCCAATCGTCCCAAAAATGGAGAAATGTATGTTGCACCTGCTTTCGCAGCTAAAAGCGCTTGGCCGGCAGAAAAAATGAGCGTGCAATTTGTTTTAATGTTCTTTCCAGAAAAGTATTTTATCGCTTTAATTCCTTCCGAAATCATTGGGATTTTAACAACGATGTTTTTGTGCAAAGCTGCCAATTGTTCTCCTTCGCGAATCATTCCTTCAAAGTCTGTTGAGATTACTTCAGCACTTACCGGGCCATCAACGATGTTGCAAATCGCAACGTAGTGGTTCAAAATATTCTCTGCTCCTGTAATTCCTTCTTTAGCCATCAAGGAAGGGTTGGTAGTTACACCATCCAAAATTCCTAAATCGTTTGCCTCACGGATTTCATTCAGGTTTGCGGTATCGATAAAAAATTTCATAGTTCTTATTTTTTCTTTTTCATTTCTTGTTGCAAACGCTGCATTTCTTCTAATTTTTGTTGGAAACGAGATTTTTTCTTTTCCTTTCCTCCATTTGCAGCATTTTGGACTTTTCGCTCAGCCATTTTAACTCGTAGTTTCTCTTCATCAACAAAGAAGTTCTTAATTGCAACCATCAATAAAATCGAAATCAAGGTAGATATGAAATAGTAATAGCTCAATCCTGCAGAGTAGTTATTAAAGAAGAAAATCATCATTACAGGAAAGAAATACATAATAAACTTCATGTTAGGCATTCCCGGCTGTTGCGGTTGCTGAACATTTCCGCTATTCATGTATGTGTAGAGCAGGGTAGTGGCCGACATTAAAAGCGTGAATAAACTCATGTGATCACCATATGGCCAGAGATTAAAACCAAAATCCCAGATAGAATCATAAGAGGACAAATCTTCCGCCCACAAAAACGATTTTTGACGTAATTCAAATGCTGCAGGGAAGAAACGGAAAACAGCTAAAAGAATTGGCATTTGAATGAGCATTGGAACGCATCCTGCCAATGGACTGGCGCCAGACTCCTTGTAAAGCGTCATCATCTCCATTT
>VGML01000165.1 GCA_016866415.1 Bacteroidota bacterium
CAAGGACCCAAAGGAATCGGATTTTTATATGTTAATAAGAAAACGAGAGTAGGTTCTTTTATTCATGGTGGTTCACAAGAACGAGGTTTGAGAGGCGGAACTGAAAATATCTATGGAATTGTTGGTTTGGCAAAAGCGGTTGAATTGGCTTACGAAGATGTTGAAGGACACCAAAAATATGTTCAATCATTGAAATCATATATGATTGAAAAACTGAGTGAACTTTTCCATGATGTTGATTTTCATGGAGAAATTGATCCAGATAAATCGCTTTATACGGTATTGAATGTTTCTTTGCCCAAAACGGATAAAGCTGCAATGCTGTTATTTACATTGGATTTGAAAGGTGTAGCTGTGAGTGGGGGAAGCGCTTGTAGTTCAGGTGCAACCAAAGGCTCACATGTGTTGGAAGGAATTAAAGCAGATATGACACGACCGAATGTGCGTTTTTCATTTTCCAGATATACGACAAAAGAGGAAATAGATTTTGCATTGGAGCAAGTTAAATCTGCTTTTGAACTTAATTTAGTTTAGTTCGATGGATCGAAAATTCAAAGTTCTGAACATCTGTTCATGGTATCCGAATGAATTTAAACCGACACTAGGAAATTTCGTTCAAAAACATGCAGAAGCAATTTCACTTTATAATGAAGTTGTAACATTATCAATTTTTCCTGATGAAACGTCGAATGAACATAGAGTAGTATTAAATACCAGAAATCAACTTGAAGAGGTAATTATTTATTACCCCAAGAAAACTACTGGTTTTCCACTGAACAAAATCCTAAATTTTATGGCTCATCGCAAAGCTTTTAAACTTGGGTTCAATATTGTAAAAGAAAAAATTGGATTTCCTGAAATCGTTCATTTGAATATTGTTTATCCTTTGGGAATTTGGGCATATTGGTTGAAAAAAAGATATGGAATACCTTTTATAGTTACTGAAAATTCGAGCGGATTTCACGTAAATAGTGATCACGCTTACCCTAAACCGATAATGAAACTTTGTCAATTGGTTTTACGAAATGCTGATTATCTTTTACCTGTAAGTAAAAACTTGAAGGAGAATTTGAAACAGTTGAGTCTTTCCAGCCAATTTGAAATTATTTCGAATGTCGTGGATGAAAATCTTTTTCTTTCAAAGGAAAGACAGAAGGAAGAAATTAAACGATTGATTCATATCTCAACAGGAGTAGATGAGATTAAAAATTTGTCGGGAATCCTTCGCGTGATGAATGAATTGAAAAATAATCAAGTTAAAGTAACATTGGATATCGTTAGTGATGGAGACATTGAATATGCAAAACTCTTGGCCTCTGAATTAAATTTAATGAACTATGTTAATTTTCATTCAACTAAAACGACAAGTGAAGTTGCGGAAATGATTCAAAATGCAGATGCTTTATTGATGTTCAGTAATTACGAAAATTTCCCATGTGTTATTGCTGAAGCAATGATGTGCGGAAAACCAGTAATATCCTCTAACGTAAATGGTATTCCAGAACACGTGCATCATTTTAATGGTATGTTGGTTAATCCTAGGGACGAAAAGGCTTTGGAATCTGCAATATTAAGTTTTGTTAGAAATGAAGTGAATTTCAATTCGGAGGAAATTCGAGAATATGCGATGGATAATTTTAGCTATTCAGAAGTAGGAAGGAAATTTACTGAGATTTACGCGAAAGTTTTGGGTTCAATCAAAGGATAAAAAGCTAAATCAACACTTAATTTATTTAAATGTAAATTTTCGTTGCATAATGTAACTCCAAACTACGATTATGCAAGTAGCCATAATATTTGCTATGGATGGAAATATGGATAGGGTTTCAATGAATAATTTAAGTAGTATCCAACTCAGCGTATAAGAAATCAAAGCACTTAATCCATATCTAAACAACTGAATATTTGCTTTTAATTCACTTTTTGTAAAAACCACGTAACGATTTAACAAAAAACCTATTGAGAATGAAAAACAAAATGTGGTGAAAGAGCTTAAGGTATATGCTGAAATCGCAACGTGTTTATCGTTGAGCCAATTTATATAAAAGTGCGATGTTTCTTTTAAAAATACAAACTGATAAAAAACGAAAAATAAAATCCAACTTGAAACTAAATTTGCTCCGCCACATGCAGCATAATAATAAGTTTCTTTCGGTATGAATCGTTTTACCAAAGGATAGAAGAAGTCCAAAGTTGTTGTAATTATTTTACGCATCCCATTCTATTTCATATCCCGTTTGACGTCGAATATTTATCACATTTTGGTCGTCAAAAATTAAATATTGACCTCTTATTCCTGTTAAAGTTCCTGAGATTTGAGGAGTTTTTTCAAAAGACAACGAGTTTACTTTTTGCGGATAAGATAAGACCGGATAATGAAACTCCGAAATTTCCTCGTCGTCAGTTAGAAATTCCAACATATCTGAAGGTAATATTTCTTCAATTCTCCATTTTTCTTCGATAAGATCTATTGATTCGTCATTTATATTTCTGAGCATGTTTTGCCAATTCGTCTTGTCTGCAAAAACGGATTTGAGTGCAACTTCAATCAATCCTGCTTGATAACGATTTGGTGTTTCCGCAAGAATAATGGCTTTCTTTGCTCCTTGATCAATCCATCTTGTTGGAATTTGTGTAATTCGAGTAACTCCGACTTTTACAATGTCTGTAGCTGCCAAATAAACGAAATGCGGTTGATTGTGATTTCTCTCCTCATATTCCAAATCACGACCTTTACCCAAATGTGCCTCACAAAGTTCAGGATGCAAAATACAGGGGCTTGCCTCAGGCGCAGAAATAAAACAAGCATAACAAAAGCCTTCGCCGAAGGATTTCTTGGTTGTCTTGGAGCATTTACGACATACGATGACACCAGTCCAATTAAGTTGAATGCGCTTTCCCAAATAATCATTCAATTGAATTTTTGAATCAGATAATTCGAATGCGTATTGAACTACATCCAAAACTTCAGTTGACATTTTACTTAATACGAATTTCATTTTTCTGGAAGGATATCCATTTTGGACGCAAAGTGATAACAGTAATCTCTTAAATCTTCAGAAATAAGATGCTCACCTGTTGCTTTTTCGAACGTGTCGGCCATGGTCAGAAGTGTCTGATGAAAAAATTGTTTCATTTCCTCCACAGTCATATCCTTTGTCCACAAATCGATTTTCATCGTGTTTTTTTCAGTTGGATCCCAAATGGATAACATAAACGCATTTGCAGGTGACTGGGAAATACCACCATTACTGGCGCTCCATTTCATCTTAAGGGGTAAATTATTTGAATTTAACCCAACTTCAATGCTTATTTCTGATTTTTTAGATATTATTTCGTCCATATTAATCTAACTTATATTTTTGAAGAATTTCATTGTAAGGGGTTTTGATTAATTTTTGAAGTGAAATTTCTTTTTCGTTCATGTAATTCGATACAATTTCATAACCTATGTATTGACCAATTCGGTCCGGACTTTCCTCAGGGAGTCCAACGGTGTAAGGTCCTTCTCTGAGAAAATTCGTCCGTGTTTCTTCATCGATTTTGAATAAAACCTCATTGTCAACAAAATACTTCCAAATTGATTTTTTAGAATTATAAGCCCAATCAAACTGTTTTTGATTATACCTTAAAATCTGGCGCTCTTCCAATTCAGGAAGACAAACTCGCGAAATGAAAAGTATTTTCCCCCATCGTATCATTTCACTTGCATAGTTTTCTGTAGTTTCCTCCAAATAATTTGTCATTAACCATGCAACCAAAACATCTCGTTCAAGATATTCTGGACGCATACTTTCTTTTATCCATTCATAAAATTCTTGGCTAGGGAGCTGTTTTATCAAGTCATTTTGGGGTCCAAGATAGCGTTCAATTCCAATTGCTATTTCTTTATCTGTTGAAAAAACACTGGATGAAAAGGATGAATTGATTTGATAAATAGATTCAGGTGTTTTCCTAGAAGGGAAAAATGTTTTAAGGCGTTTGAATCCATCTATTATGGTTTTTTTTCTTACATCATTTAGGATTTTTTCTTTTGAAATGGATTTTTCTAAATCTTGGATGTAATCATTTTTAAAAAATCGATTTTTTCCGTTGTAAAATGCTGTATCATCATTTATATTGATGTGCAAACAGTACCCGAGATTATAATCTAAAACGTCAGACTTCTTTTTTTTAAATTCAGATCGAATCTTGACTAATTCATTTTGGTCAGCATTGTTAAGAATTGAATCAAGCTTGATGAACTGTAAGTTTAGTTTCGTATTTGAAATATCAATATCAAATCGATCATTTCCACAACTCGTAAAAATCAAAGTAATGGAAATATATAAAAATAGATGTAACTTTAAATCCACGAAAATTCTTATTTTTGACCAAAATTAAGAATATAAAATAAGAAACATGAGAACTGGAAAAATGAAATTTTGGACTTTTGCATTGTTTGCACTAATTGGATTAACCTCAACCTGGGGACAAGGTATCGCTGACAAGAAAACACAAGCAGGTCTGACTGGTACTTTTGGAATGAATGTTTTGAGAATGGGCACAAATAAAATGAATTCGAATGGAATTGGATCCGACTTGGGAATAGGAATTATGATACATTCTTCATTTAAAAATTCTAAAAATCTAGGGCTAGCCTACGGATTGGAATTTGAGTTTGGCTCATTTAAATTCAGTCCTGCGAATCTAACTTATTATGATTATAATGACAAAGAGATTTTAAGTGATAAGAACTCTGGAGATTTAACTGGATCATTTCAGCTTCAAGAGAGAACGCAAAAACCGGTTTATGTAACCATTCCTTTGATGTTTTTGTTTAAAACAGATTTTATAGGTGATTTTAGATATTTTGGAAAATTTGGTGTTCGGAACAATTTTTTGGTTTCAAATAAAATGAATGATTCAGGAATTGATATGTCGACAGGTCAGTCAGTAGATTTTTTAAATATGAAATCCAGCGGTGAAACATTTTTTTATAATGGTTCCGTTGGTTTAACGGCCGGTGCAGAGTGGAACTTTGTCGGCTCTACTGTTCTTGTTGCTGAGGCAGGTTATTTTTATGGAATTACTCCTT
>VGML01000166.1 GCA_016866415.1 Bacteroidota bacterium
AATTCCATTTGAAGTTTCCGTCGTCGTGCAGTTTCATCCATCGTTTTCTGCATTGAATCCGTGATTTTGTCAGCGTACATCAACACTTTTCCATTCACATTTCGAGCTGCGCGACCAACGGTTTGCACCAATGAACGTTCATTTCTCAAAAATCCCTCTTTGTCGGCATCCAAAATAGCAACAAGCGAAACTTCAGGCAAGTCCAATCCTTCGCGAAGCAAATTCACGCCTATCAATACATCAAAATCACCTAATCTAAGTTGTCGCAAGATTTCAACGCGTTCAATTGTATCAATTTCACTGTGAATGTAGCGACATAAAATACCAATTTTATCCAAGTATTTTTGAAGCTCCTCCGCTATTCGTTTCGTCAATGTGGTAATCAGAACGCGCTCTTTCACTTCAATTCGCTGGTTGATTTCTTCGAGTAAATCATCAATTTGATTTTTTGTTGGACGAACCTCGATAATTGGATCCAATAATCCTGTTGGACGAATGACTTGTTCCACAACAATTCCTTCCGACTTTTCGATTTCATAATCCGCAGGAGTTGCTGAAACGTAAATGGCCGTATTCAAAAAACCTTCGAACTCCTCAAATTTTAATGGTCTATTGTCAATTGCCGCTTGCAAACGAAAACCGTAATCCACCAGATTGATTTTTCGAGCACGATCACCACCATACATTCCCCGAACTTGCGGCAAAGTTACGTGACTTTCGTCCACAACCATGATAAAATCTTCCGGGAAATAATCGAGTATGCAAAATGGGCGTTCTCCAGGTTTTCGTCGGTCGAAATAACGCGAATAATTCTCAATTCCCGAGCAATAACCTAATTCCCGAATCATTTCTAAATCGTAATTCACCCTTTCATCCAATCGTTTCGCTTCCTCCAGTTTTCCTTCTTTTCTGAAATTCTCAACTTGAATTACAAGGTCATCTTGAATTTGCTCGATGGCTTGTCTTGTATTTTCTGGACTCGAAACGAATAAATTGGCAGGAAAAACATCAATTTCACTGTAGCTTTCAATTTTCTGATTTGTTTCGGGATTAATCGAAGAGATTGTTTCTATTTCATCTCCCCAAAAACTGATTCGTAAAGCATAATCTGCATAAGCCAAATAGATGTCAACGGTGTCACCAATAACGCGAAACATGCCTCGCTCAAAGGTTTCACTAGCTCGTGAATAGAGATTTTCAACCAAACGAAACAGAAATTTATTTCTAGCTACCGTTTGACCGATTTTCAAGGAAATAGTACTGTTTTTAAACTCATTCGGATTTCCGATACCATAAATACACGAAACCGAAGCCACAACAATAACATCTTTTCGACCTGAAAGTAAGGCAGAAGTTGCAGAAAGTCGCAATTTCTCTATTTCATCATTAATTTGAAGGTCTTTTTCAATGTAAGTTCCTGTAACTGGTAAATATGCTTCCGGCTGATAATAATCATAATAGGAAACGAAATATTCAACTGCGTTATTTGGAAAAAACTGTTTGAATTCACCGTAAAGCTGAGCTGCAAGTGTCTTGTTATGCGATAAAATTAAAGTTGGACGATTCAGATTTACAATGACATTGGCTACCGTAAACGTTTTTCCACTTCCTGTTACCCCGAGTAAAGTCTGAGCCGGAATATCTGCTAAAATTCCTGCGGTTAATTGTCGAATCGCTTCGGGCTGATCACCGGTTGGTTTGAAATCTGAGATGAGCTGAAAATCCATTCTGCCGTAAAAATACGGATGTTCAATGAAAATTGGTTATCGACTTAGAAAATGAATGTTAATTGACACTTATTTTGAACTTATTCGAGCTTCAGAAGTGAAATCAAATTTTTAGCATTGTCTTTTTGAAATAACCGTTTGAAAAATCCCTTGTTTTCGTGCTCGACCATCGTAATGAGTTGGATGTTATTTTCCCTTATAATTTCATACAAGGTCTCGTTTATTTCATTGGATAGCAGAAATTCGAAATTGACGTGTCGGAGGAATCGTTGGCTTAGAGTATATTTTGAATGACGAATTGTTTTGAACAAAGGTCACAATACATTCCTTGTTTTTTACTTTCACAATTTCTAGCTTTATTAATAAGTTCTTTTGAAAAAAAAAGCTGCCTTTTCAGACAGCTTTTAATTAATTTTTACAGAGGATAATCCGTTGTTTCTTTCCTTTTTTCACTTCTATGGACTTGCTGTACATTAAGAGAAAAGAAATTGCCTCATTCGTAGGCTTATCAAGATTTTCATTCTGATTTAAAGAAAGAGTAGGGTATTTTTGCATCATAGGCGTAAAATGATTTTTTAGTTAAAACGGATAACGTTCATCTTTATTTTAGAAAGTAAGAAGTTTTTTTATTCAATTTGAAATTAAATTTCATCGAACATTATTCTTAAATTTACACCCTTAAATTAACTGTATATGAGTCATTCGATTAAGCCAGGAGTAGCCACAGGAGATGAAGTACAAGCGATTTTCAAATTGGCAAAAGAAAAAGGTTTCGCCTTGCCTGCGGTAAACGTTACAAGCACAAGTACGGTAAACGGCGTTATGGAAACTGCAGCTAGATTGAAAGCACCTGTCATCATTCAGTTTTCCAATGGAGGGGCAAATTATTTTGCAGGCAAAGGCTTGTCTAATCAGAATGAAAAAGCAGCTATTTTAGGAGGGATTTCAGGAGCAAGACACGCTCATACTTTAGCTGAGGCTTATGGAGCAACAGTTATTCTTCATACAGATCATTGTGCCAAGAAATTATTGCCTTGGATTGACGGGTTGTTGGATGCAGGAGAGCAATTTCACAAGGAAACTGGAAAGCCGCTTTATAGTTCCCACATGATTGATTTATCTGAGGAACCAATTGCTGAGAACATTGAAATTTGTAAGCAATATCTGGCTCGAATGAGTAAAATCGGAATGACATTGGAAATCGAACTTGGAATTACTGGTGGAGAAGAAGATGGCGTAGATAATTCGGATGTTGACAGTTCAAAATTATATACCCAACCTCAAGAAGTAGCTTATGCATATGAGGAATTGATGAAAATATCACCTCGTTTTACAATTGCGGCTGCGTTTGGGAATGTTCATGGCGTTTACAAACCAGGAAATGTCAAACTAACCCCGGTAATCTTGAAAAACTCGCAGGATTTCGTTCAGAAAAAATTTAATACGGGACATAATCCTGTTGATTTTGTTTTTCACGGAGGGTCAGGTTCTACGTTGGAAGAAATTAGAGAAGCAATCGGTTATGGTGTTATTAAGATGAATATTGATACCGATCTTCAATTTGCTTTCACCGAAGGAGTGCGTGATTATGTCTCTTCTTGGATTGATTATTTGAAAACACAAATTGGAAATCCAGAAGGAGACGACGTTCCAAATAAGAAATTTTATGATCCACGTAAATGGTTGCGCGAAGGAGAGTTGACATTCAACAAACGGCTTGAGCAATCTTTTGTAGATTTAAATAATGTAAACACCCTATAAAACATTTTATGAGTAATTGGTTCAAAAGAAATAAAGAGGGAATTACCACCTCGACAAGCGAAAAGAAGGAAACACCTGAAGGACTTTGGGTTCGTTGTTCGAATTGTAAAACCTTGTATACCTCAGACGATTTAGCGAAACATAGTTTTGTTTGTGAGCGTTGCTCGCACCATGAGCGTATTGGATCTGAAGAGTATTTTAATCTTATTTTCGATGATTCCAAATACGAGGAAATTGCTCAGGATTTGACATCTGGGGATCCTTTGAATTTTGAAGACACGAAGAGGTATAAAGATCGAATTAAGTCGACACAGAAAGCAACAGGTTTGAAAGACGCCATCCGAACTGGTAAAGGAAAATTGGATGGACAGGATTTTGTAATTGCTTCAATGGATTTTGGTTTCATTGGTGGTTCAATGGGATCTGTAATGGGAGAGAAGATAGCTCGAGGTATAGATGAGGCGATAAAAATTAAAGCTCCTTTCATGATTATTTCAAAGTCTGGAGGTGCTCGAATGATGGAAGCAGGTTATTCTTTGATGCAAATGGCAAAAGTTTCTGGAAAATTAAGTCAATTATCAGAAGCTGGACTGCCATATATTTCTTACTTAACTGATCCCACAACAGGAGGTGTAACTGCATCTTTTGCGATGTTGGGTGATATCAATATTGCTGAGCCGGGAGCTTTAATCGGTTTTGCTGGACCGAGAGTCGTAAAGGAAACAATTGGTCGAGATTTGCCAGATGGCTTTCAAACTTCTGAATTTTTGTTGGAACATGGATTTTTAGATTACATCATTAATCGAACGGAGATCAGAGAAAAGCTTTCGCTTTCGTTGAAAATGTTTTTGAAGTAAATCGTAGTTTAGATTCAATTCCTTTTCAATCGAACTGGTATTCATGTCATTAAGGACAAATCATATTGGTTTTTATTTAGCAAATTAATTTATTTTTAAGTAATCATTTCTTACTTTTATATGTCAAATTTTGATATATGAAAACATTAATTTCTTGGATTGCTCACAAAAACGATTTTGAAAATGGTAAAGTTTTAGAATCGGGACCAACGGCTAATTTTCACCGCTACTTTTTCAAGTCTGATCGCCACATTATTCTGTCAGCTTCTTTAGGTGAAGATACGCGTTCTGAGTTATTGGTAAATTACCTGAGACGGACGTATCCGGATCGCATTTTTGAATTACGTTACATGGGAATTCAGGATCCAATTGATCACCGTGAAATTCAAGGGAAAGTAAATCCGTTTTTAATCGAATTAAAGGAAGACGCAATTGATGTTTTCATTTCTCCAGGTAGTCCAGCTATGCAGGTGGTTTGGTATTTAAGTCACTTGTCCTTGAATTTGAATACGACGCTTTATCAAATGCGAGAGGCGCGCCATACGAAGTCTAAGGATAAACCGGAACTTGTAAAAATTAACTTTGAGAAATCTTCCTTGCCTGTTACGGCTATGTATCACCAAGAGGAAATCAAGAAAAACACGGGTGATGAATATTTTATTACGCCAACCATAAA
>VGML01000167.1 GCA_016866415.1 Bacteroidota bacterium
AAAACCTAATTAATGATGAGAAAATGACTTTTGAAAAGTTAGCAGAATTTTGTGACCAAGAAATCATCCTGCAATCCAGAGCTGGCAGTAGAATTGGATTTGGAAACGCAGCTTGATTTTCTAATCAAAATGAATTGATACAGGAAGTATGAAATAAGAGTCAACTTCTTTGCCATTCATTTTTGCAGGTTTCCAAGCAGGCATTTTCTTCAACATGTCAATTACTGATCTTTCCAACTTTGAATCTTTCATTCCTCTCAATATCTGAAAATCAGTGCATATCCCAGTCTTACGAATAACGAATTTTACGTAAATTTTACCAACCAGGTCAATATCGCCATAACCTTCTGGATAGACCAAATTTTCTTGGATAAATTTCAACAAATAAACATTTCCACCCGGAAATTCAGCTTCTTCATCTACGATCGTGTATATGCTATCTGTAATTTTTACATCGGATAATTCTTCCATTTTTTGACAGAAAGTGAAATCGACAGAAATCGCACTGAAAAGTATTACAAACAAAAATTTGATCGCTGAATTTTTCATTTATTTTTTCTAGCAATATGAACTCGAAAAGCCAAAATAGCGGGAAAACCAATAAGGAGACAGAAAGCTAATGCATAGCCCTGTGGCAGCATATAAAAATCTTTGATACCTTCCATATCTTGTGGTTCGTATCCAATACCAATGAAATAGGAAAGACTCAATGGCAATTTTACCGGATGTTCAATTGAGCCAATTTGTTGAATCGCTTCCCCTGGAAAAAGATTGATTGGAAACAAAAATAAAGGCACTGCAATCACCAAAAAAGTGATAACAAAAATGACAATCGGTTTTGACAAAAGTTTCAAAAACATGATCAAAGTTACTTTAATTGACTGATAAGTCAAAAACAGCAAATTTTGGAAGATATTTTGAATGTCAATATTATCGATTTTGGCGTTTTGAGTTAACCGCAACATTGCTTACTTTTGCCTCAAAATTGAAAATATGTCCAACGCTTTTTATAATGTTCCGGTTGCGATCAATGAGCCGGTTAGATCATACACTCCAAGTTCAGCTGAGCGCACATCGCTTTTGGCTAAATATAAAGAAATGTACAATCAAGAACCGATTGATGTTCCACTTTACATTGGCTCCGAGCAGATTAGAACGGAAACAAAGAAAAAGCTTTCACCACCACATGACCATCAAAAAGTGTTGGGGTATTATAACATTGGAACAGCCGAACACGTAAATAAAGCAATTGCATCAGCTTTAGAAGCAAGAAAGCAATGGTCAGCCATGCCTTGGGAAGAGCGTGCTGCCATTTTCTTAAAAGCTGCAGACTTACTTGCCGGTCCTTTCAGAGATAAAATGAATGCCGCGACCATGTTGGCGCAATCAAAAAACGTATTTCAAGCAGAGATTGATGCGGCTTGTGAGATGATTGATTTCTTCCGCTTCAACGTGCAATACATGACGCAAATCTACAAGGAACAACCGCAGTCAATGCCTGGAATTTGGAATCGATTGGAGTACCGTCCGTTAGAAGGTTTCGTTTTCGCAATCACCCCATTTAATTTCACCGCAATTGCGGCTAATTTGTGCGCTGCTCCTGCGATGATGGGTAATGTTGTTGTTTGGAAACCAGCTGACTCACAAGTTTATTCTGCGCAAGTAATAATGGAATTATTCAAAGCTGCAGGAGTTCCTGATGGTGTCATCAATATGATTACTGTTGACGGACCGGTTGCAGGAGATGTGGTTTTCAGTCACAAAGACTTTGCAGGCTTGCATTTTACAGGTTCAACAGCCGTTTTCAAACACCTATGGAAAGAAATCGGAAACAACATTGAAAAATACAGAACGTACCCAAGAATCGTTGGTGAAACGGGTGGAAAGGATTTCGTTTTGGCTCACAAATCGGCTATCCCAGCTGAAGTTGCCACTGCCATGTCAAGAGGTGCCTTCGAATTTCAAGGACAAAAATGTTCAGCGGCTTCACGCGCTTACATTCCTTCAAACATTTGGCCTGAGGTTAAACGCATTTTGGTTGAACAAGTTAATTCATTCAAGGTAGGACCAACTGATGATACAAGCTGTTTTGTTAACGCGGTTATTGATGAGCGTGCTTTTGACAAAATTGCCAGTTACATCGATTACATCAAAACTCAGCCAGATGCGGAAATCATTACTGGAGGAAGCTACGATAAGTCAAAAGGATATTTCATTCAACCGACAACGGTTGTTACGACGAATCCGAAATTCAGAACCATGTGCGAAGAAATTTTTGGACCGGTATTGACAATTTATGTTTACGATGAAAACAAATTCGAAGAAACGCTAGAATTACTTGATCAAACCTCGGAATATGCATTAACTGGATCCATAATTTCACAAGACCGTTACGCCATCAATTTAGCGACTAAAAAATTGGAAAACGCAGCAGGAAATCTCTATATAAATGATAAACCGACTGGTGCAGTCGTTGGTCAACAACCGTTTGGAGGAGCAAGAGGTTCAGGGACTAATGACAAAGCAGGTGCCATGATGAATTTATTGCGATGGACCTCTGCAAGAACAATCAAAGAAACATTTGTTCCGTCAACCGATTATCGCTATCCGTTTTTGGGGTAATTATTCATAATTCATATTTTAATCCCTACAATCTTTTAGTTTGTAGGGATTTTTTATTGTAACTATTTCTTTAAGGGTCGTTTTCAAAATATCAACTTAGCCTATGGTGAGAGCAATACTTTAATTGGAAGTCATGAAAACTATTTTCCTATACCTATATGTAGGGCTAACCTTTCTCTCTGTTGCACAAAATAAACCTTTTCCCTATTTCGTTCCAACGGAAAAAGATGTAATTAACACCGATTTCGTTTATGTTTTAGAAAACGAGGAAAACCAACTAAAAATTTTGAGGTTAAATCCTGAAAACAATTACGAATTAATCGCCTATTATTCAGAAGGACCTATACTTGTTGATTATTACAGGGGGAAATTCTTGGATTACGATCGATTCAGAATATTAGAAAACTTTGACAAAAATTATCAAATAATTCGATATGACTCGTTGATATTTGCTTTTGATAAAGGTTCTTTAACAAAATATCGCTACGATAACTCAGAATTTGATTTCGATTTGAGTTCATTCAATGATTTAATTTTCAAGAATGGTAATTTTTATGCTAATAAATTCAATGCATTTTTTGAGCGAAAACAAGTAATAACACCAACTCACGATTCAAAGTATCAGCATAATTGGTTCGTTTCTGTTCAAACTGGTAAGCCAATTATAAAAGGCAAGTGTTCAGAGGCAGATGACTTGGATTGTTTATGTGCTGCCTTAACACATAACACGAGCAATCAGCGAGAAAAATCCGATGAAATAGCAAAATTCATTATTGATCGTTTAAATTATAACAGAGGAGATACAGCTCAAACAAATGTAAAAGGGTTGGTATTTGGAAAGGAAAAAGAAGCTGTTTGTGAAGGTTATAGCCGAGTTTACTTGGATTTAATGACACGTGCAGAAGTTCCGGTAAAATATGCTTCCGGAGCCGTTAGAACTGATGTTTACGACATTTTCTATTCTGGCCACAGCCATGCGTGGAATGAAGTTGTTTTAGATGGGAAACCATATGTTTTGGATGTAACATGGTCAGATAACATTTACTCAGAATGGTATCTTAAATCACCAAAAGAAATGTTTGTTTCTCATTTCAACGATGAAAAAAAGGATTCATCTTGGGCAATTCAACATACAAAAACGATGTACGACTTTATGAATCAGCCATTGATTCTCGACATCAACAAAGGGGGCATTGATCAATTGATTCATATTGACAAATCTGATCCAGTTCAATTTGCAAAGGATAAATTCATTTTGAAGTTTAACAAACCAATGAAAGTTAATAGTGTTAACAGGCTAGGTTTATCTTTTCCATTCGTGCGTTTTCAAGGAGAGGCTAATGAGATTTCATCAAAACCTTTAGCGAAAGAGGGAAAAATAGTACAAAGTATTAAAACAACAAGTTTAGAAGTGCAACTTCCAGAGCAATTTAACAACCTAAGTGTCGATATTGAAGGAATAGGGACAATAAAATACATTGTTTATAATGGAACAGAACAAGAGTTTTATCAATTTTTCGTCGACAATATGGATTTAAACAGCGCTTATTCAGTAGGTATGGCATTTCTATCATGTGCCAAACTTAAAGATGAGGCCGTCTTCAAAAAACTTAAGCCATATATCGCAAATCAGAAATTGACATTTAAGGAATTCATGAAACAGGCAAAAGAGCATAATATCACAGATTTTAAATATGCCGTCTACAGCGCATGTAGACATATGGGATCCTTTGATGGTTATTCGTTTCAGTTTAGTAAAAACGGAGAAAAAGACCGCATTTTTCTAAAGGTAGATGATGTCACTAAAAAATACTCGTTTTCCAAATTCGATCAAGACACATGGTCATTTGATTTTAATTTCTAAATTCGATTTATGATCAAAAAAGTCTTTTTGTATTCGCTGCTCTTAATTAGTCCATTTGTAACTATGATAGGGGTGAATGAATTAAATCGACCTCAAAAACCAAATAAAATTATTGTTTTTGGAAAGAGTTTATTTGCTTACAATACAGATGACTCTATACTTAACAAATGCACTTGGCATTGTCATAGTATAGGGTGCTTTCATAAGCATGTTATCTGCAAGTATTCTACAATAGTATCCAGTTTTTATGAGAATATCCTGAAATTAAATGGAATTGATACCATTAAGAACGAAAAAAAATCAGCTAAGGGGGATGTTTATAAAACCTTAAGCATCATTACCTTAGTCGTTATCTGGCCTTTATTGATGTTTATTTTACTTGTAACGAACATTGAGTTATTCCTAAAACGAAGAAATTACTTAAAATGAGCGAGTTAATAGATTACGTTTATATTTATTGCACCGATTTTACAATCTTTCTTGCAAATATGTTTGGCATTACGTATAAGGACAGCAATGC
>VGML01000168.1 GCA_016866415.1 Bacteroidota bacterium
TGAACCAAAAGAATTCGATAATCTATTGGAAAGAGGTTTGCAATTATCACCCATTCATGAGGTAATGATTGACAAAGCCTTAATTGGCTGGAAAGAATATGAGTTGGAATTACTTCGCGATGCGAATGACAATGTTGTAATCATCTGTTCAATTGAGAATTTCGATCCAATGGGAATTCATACGGGAGATTCCATTACTGTTGCGCCTGCGATGACTTTATCCGATACGACTTTCCAAAAAATGCGTGACATGGCAATCAAGATGATGCGTTCCATCGGAAATTTCGCAGGAGGATGTAATGTTCAGTTTGCCGTTTCACCAGATGAAAACGAGGACATTATTACGATTGAAATAAATCCGCGTGTTTCGCGATCTTCGGCTTTGGCATCAAAAGCTACAGGTTATCCAATCGCAAAAATTGCATCCAAACTGGCTATTGGATATCACTTGGACGAATTGAAAAACCAAATTACCAAAACTACTTCAGCGCTTTTTGAACCGACCTTGGATTATGTAATTGTTAAAATTCCACGTTGGAATTTCAATAAATTCCCAGGAACAAATCGAGAACTTGGTCTTCAGATGAAATCAGTAGGAGAAGTAATGGGAATCGGTCGCTCGTTTCAAGAGGCACTTCAAAAAGCTTGTCAATCCTTAGAAATTAACCGAAATGGACTTGGTGCAGATGGACGTGAATTGACCAATCAAAACGAAATTTCACATTCGTTGAGTCGCCCGAGTTGGAACCGACTTTTCCATATTTACGATGCGATCAAACTTGGAATTCCGTTCAAAACAATCGTTGAAAAAACAAAAATTGACATTTGGTTTTTGAAGCAAATCGAGGACCTGATAAAATTAGAGCGTAGGATTGAGAAACACCACGTAGAAAACTTACCAAAAGACTTATTCTTTGAGGCAAAACAGAAAGGCTATGCCGATCGTCAGATTGCTCATTTATTGAGATGTTTGGAATCCGAAGTTCACAATAAAAGAATGGAATTTGGAATCAAGCGTGTTTACAAACTCGTTGACACCTGCGCGGCGGAATTTGAAGCACAAACACCTTATTATTATTCCACATTTGAATACGAGAACGAAAGTATAGTTTCTGATAAAAAGAAAATCGTTGTACTGGGTTCTGGTCCAAATAGAATTGGTCAAGGAATTGAGTTTGATTATTCGTGTGTTCACGGTGTTTTGGCAGCTAAAGAATGTGGTTACGAGACCATCATGATTAATTGCAATCCGGAAACAGTTTCTACCGACTTCGATACGGCTGATAAATTGTATTTCGAGCCGGTTTTCTGGGAACATATATTCGACATCATTCAACACGAAAAACCAGAAGGAGTAATTGTTCAATTAGGTGGTCAAACGGCATTAAAACTAGCTGAAAAACTAAGCCGATATGGAATTAAAATTCTCGGAACAAGTTTCGATGGCTTAGATTTAGCGGAAGACCGAGGTCGTTTTTCGAAATTACTGGAGAAAAACAACATTCCATTCCCGAAATATGGAGTTGTTGAAAGTGCTGAGCAAGCATTGGTTTTGGCTGATGAACTTGGTTTTCCATTATTGGTTCGTCCTTCTTACGTTCTTGGTGGACAAAAAATGAAAATCGTTATTAACAAAAATGAATTGGAGCACCACGTAGTTGACATCATCAATGAAATGGGTAGCAATCAAATTTTGTTGGATCACTTTTTAGGTGGAGCGATTGAAGCTGAAGCAGATGCGATTTGTGACGGTGAAAATGTGTACATCATTGGAATCATGCAGCACATCGAGCCTGCTGGAATTCACTCCGGAGATTCCTATGCGGTTTTACCACCATACAATTTAGGTGATTTTGTGATGACCCAAATTGAAGACATTACCAAGAAAATCGCAATTGAATTGAGAACAGTTGGTTTGTTAAATATTCAGTTCGCCATTAAAGACGATAAAGTCTATGTGATTGAAGCCAATCCGCGTGCTTCTCGGACAGTTCCTTTCATTGCGAAAGCTTACGACGAGCCTTATGTGAATTATGCTACAAAAGTCATGTTGGGAGTAAACAAAGTAACCGATTTCAATTTCAATCCAAGGAAAGAAGGTTATGCAATTAAGATTCCTGTTTTCTCTTATGAGAAATTCCCAGATGTTAAAAAAGAACTTGGTCCGGAAATGAAATCAACTGGAGAAGCCATTCGTTTCATTAAGAACCTGAAAGATCCTTTCTTTACGAAGGTTTACTCGGAGCGTAATATGCATTTGTCGAGGTAGCGTTTATTTTTCTGTTAATGAACGAGGAGGTTTTATTCCTTTTTCATGTTTTATAACAATGAATTTATCATCACCAATTGAATCAACCCATAGACAACGATTTTTCCATCGCTCTTGCCTTACCGCATCCCATTTAATTTTGTGATCAAAATGTTTTTGGATTTCATTTGGAGCTGTGAATTCGTACGGGTTGATTTTTGGACGATCTGGGTTCGAACAACTAGCCAAGAAGCAGGACAACAATATGCCGCCCATAAATTTACTTTTCATTAGATATAGGAATTAAGTTATTTAATATTAGCATAACATTTCTGGCAATGATCTGGATTATCAGATAAACCATGATAGTAAGAAACAAAATGAATTTTGTAGGTTCCATCTTTCATTTTTTCTGCAGTTATAATTGTACCTATTGAAACAATCACATTATCGTGGTCAGAAATAGCTTCCTGATGAGAAGGAGAAGCTATCCACGCTTCAACACACTGGGTTGCAAAACGATCATATTTCCCTTTCATTAAATCGCTATAAATTTCGTCATAGATCTTACCATTATTACCAGTGCGAATTGAAACAAAAAGACATTCAGCATTATACCTTTCGCCTGCTTGATTAGAATGTACCGCATGAACTCCTTTTGGTAAATTTCTTTGAGCAATCATGAGCGAATACTCCCTAAGTTTTTTTGTTTCAAACTTTTTTAATGGTCTGACGCCAATGGATTGTCTATAATCTGATATTTTTTTCCAGATCATCGAATCTAAATGGATAGATTTTATGGTATCTATTTGCGCGTTTATTTTTGAAATATTCAGATAAAAAACTAGGGCTGTTAAAAACAATGGGAGGCAAAGTTGACTTCTCATTTTACTCAATTTAAATGGTGAAGTAACTTTATGCGTTAGGCTTTCGATTTTTTATGAAGAATGTTTAGATGTTATTTGGTTACACAAATCCTTTGAAATTGTAAAAAATTAATTAATCTTTGATTAAATTATGTCAAATTAAAAAATGGAAACATTTCAAAATAACTTTTCTCAGAAAGAATATTTCAATAAATCTGACAAATACTATTTATATGATAACTATAACCAATTTATAGTTTGGGTAAAGAACAACGTGAAAATTGACCCAACGCTTGTTTTACCTTTGTTTCCATTGGAAAAAGGATATATTTCGGAGGTAGAACACGATAAGAAATTGGCATCAGCGATGAAAAAATTCGTCCTAGCCAACAAAAGATTTTTTTCAACAAAATCAGCACAATGGCATCTTTTTTTACAGAAAGAATGTTCACCGCAACGAATTATTAGATCCAAACGATTTTTTAATAATTTGATTCATATTGATTTCAGTAAGGATTTCAAGTTTGTAATCGAAAAGGTAAGTTTTGAATCAACGAAGGGCTTAAATTTATCGTTGAAATTCTTGGACTCGAAACTATTCAAGTTACAAACCCCTCAAGTCAAAAAAAAATTAATAACTAATGTCGCTGATAAAATACTTCAAGAGGATTTATCATGGAGTTCGATTCCCAATTTCATCAAGAAAGAGCCCTTATTTCTTATTCGTATTTCGCGCCATGCAGCGGTCGTTTTAAAAGAAAATGAATTTGATGAATATATTAATATCATCCGCAAGAACAAATTAAATGGAAACTTAGAATTTTTATCTCTGCTAAAGGATGATGGTTATCTGGCGCTAACATTAGGAGATAAGAACTTACAGAAAAACTATAATTTCTGGTTACTGGTAGCCAAGCAATATCGCTCTTCCGAGCGTGAGCAATCAGATTATGAAGATTATTTTTGTAAGTTTGTACCTGAAGATATTAAGTGTAACAAACGGTTTGTTACTAGTTTAAAACGTATTTTTCCAGATTTTAAAATAACCTAATTAATACAGAATGATTCAGATTATATCATTTAACAAAGAAAACAAAGAAAAAATAGCCAAAACAATAGCTCTGCTTTTTGACTCGAAAAATAACATTCCTGATTACCTAAAGACAAAACTATTAGACTCACTATTATGGGCTACAACCGAGTATAATGATTCTGGAAAGAAAGATAAATATTTTGGACAACCTTTTTGGTCAGAAGAGGCTTTGAAACAACTTTTAATCAATAAAAAAAGTGGCGTCAGCCTTGATAAAGACCTCCGACATGAACATGCTGTTCCAAAAAAATTAATTAAGGATGAAATTTTAACTTTAAAAAATAAGTCAGAAGAGGAAATATTTAATATTTTGGATAAACTAGGTCATGCGGTAATTATTTCAAAGGATGAGGATGAGAAATTAAACAGGCTTCATAGAAGTTCAAGTCCCAATTTATATGACGTATTTTCACGTTATAAGACTCAAAAAGAAATAATAGTCCGTAAGTTACCTGATAATTTCAATTTCAAAGACTTCCAGGAAGAAGATATTAAAGACTTTGAACCCCTTTATTGAATATTAAACAATTATTTCAACTGAGATAATTGTATACCTATTAAATTAATGTTAAATATTTATATTTGATAAGTTCAAAGATTCTATGTCACAAAGACCGTGTTTGAGTAATACATTCAAATAAGTAGCTTTCGAATCCTCCGACAGAAAAACCGATCCTAAGTATATTGGTTCATCGCTTGAATCAATGTTTCTGCGCATTATTTTTAAAGGAAATTTCTGGGCGTTTAAATCTCTATTTT
>VGML01000169.1 GCA_016866415.1 Bacteroidota bacterium
TAAAACTCATTAAAGGGATCCGAAATTGAATTTACATTTCCTTCACCATTGTAAATTATACCCATAGTGGCATGAATTTTTGGTTCATCAGGAATTTCTAAACCATCAGTATTCAAAACCACGATTGGTAAAGTTGAGTTTGAAAATGTTACGGGAGCAACAAACCAAGTTGGGGTAGGGAAGTATGTCGAGTCGGATGTACTCACTCCAACAGAAAGAAAAGGTCGGCATGTTAAATCCGAAGATGTTGCTGTTTGGTTGTGAACTTCAACACATAAAACATTGGTGCCTTGTACAAGCGCAGCTGGAAAATCCAAAATATCGAATAAGAACTGGTCAGGATATTGATTTTGATATAATTTGGCTTCATGAGAAATTTCTCCCAATTGATTGTAAATCGGTTGACCTGTTGATGTTATCCCATTTCTAGCAATCTCTATCCCATTCACATAAGCAACAAATGCGTCATCATAATCCATATTTAGGATTACTTTTTTAATAACAGAAAGGTCAATGATAGAAAACTCCTTTCTTACAAAAACGGAAATTGAAGATGTCGGTATGATAGTATTATCATCACCATCAGCAAATCCAATGCCTCCTGTTCCAGAATTCCAACTTGAAGCATTAAAGCTAGGTTGAATCCAGTTCATCGATGTTGAGGCCGTTGGAACAGTGTAACGCCAAATCGAAGTGTCATATACAATCGTTTCGTAGTGATCTACTTGGGAATTTCCTACAAAGTATAGACAGAATAAAAATGCGAATAAAATATAGTTTTTCAATGGTTCAATTTAAAGAGCCACAAAATTAAGTATTTAGAAGAATATTAACTAATTGTTAATTTAATGTTTTGAGATGATCCAAGGTTATCCTGCATACTTTTTTTAAGTCTATGGGCAGTTCACTTAAATTCCAAGGATGAGTTGCTCCAAATACGTGATCTGCGTTTTCAATAATTTGCAATGGTATGTTTAATCTATTGGCATTTAACTCACCTTCGATTAATGGAACGGATGTATCGTTACTTCCGTGAATGATGCAAACAGGGATTTTTAAGTTTTCACACGCTTTTCCAATATTCAATTTATCTTGATTCTGGATGAAATCCTCGTAAAGTAAATAGAATTGAGGCAAGTTTTGTTTAGTCCTGCCGTTTTGAACATAACGAACCCCAAATTTTTTCCATTCTTCCAATTCTTTTCCTGAAGGAAATCGCGAACCAATGTCTGAAATACCTGCCCAAGAAGTGACGCTTGAAATTCGTTTATCAATCTTAGCCGCTAGTAGCGCAATCCCACCACCTCGTGAATGTCCGATCAAGTGATTTTTTTGGTTGGAAATCTTTTGCGAATCAATCCAATTTAGAACAGAAATTACATCATTCAATTCCTTCGAATAGGTGTTTGAGCCAAAGGCATTTTCATCCGGAAAATCAATTCCATTTTCGATGGTTCCGCCATTATGAGAAAGGTTGAACTTACAAAATCCAAAACCCTTTTTCGTGAAAAAATCTTGTACTAAATTCCACGCTCCCCAGTCCTTGAAACCCATAAATCCGTGAATGAAAACGATAATTTCTTGATTAAAATTGTTAGGGATCTCAAAATCTATTAAACTTTCGCGGTTGTTGGAACCTAAGTAGGATTTGTTTTTTTGGTTAACCATCATTTTAAGGGTTTGGAAATTATTTTTCTCTATCGAGTTTAGGTTGGACAAATGACATTAGGACTTAAAGACTTTAGGATATTATGAGTTTAGGACTAATTCGCAATTCGCAATTATTCGTTAAAAAACTAATCTTCCTCCTCATTTTCCTCCCCCGGCAATTCTAGCGCCTGAACGGCTTGAATGGCATTTCCTGCAATTCCACGAATGGAGGCATGCATTTCAATCGTATTGTAGATGACTTTTTCGAGTTGTTTTTCGCGTTCCTTCCAAATGCGCTGCATGGATCGCTTTTCGCTTTCCAATCCAGCTTTCATCGAGTTAAACCCTTCAACGATAGCCTCAACCGACATGCGAAAACCATTACTTGTTAGGTAATCATAAAGCATTTGCATTTTGTCACCTTTGTTGACTTGTGAGCCGAGCGCGTTGTTGACTTGGATAATGGTTTCTCTCAAAACCCCACTCAAGGCTTTAAATTCTTCGTAGGTGCAAATGTAAATTCCATCTTTCATACCCATTCTTTCCATCCCGTTAGGCATTACTTCGGTCACGATGACTCCAATATCAGCGTCTTTTTCGCGCATGTCGCCTTTGAGTTTTTCAATCCAACCAGCCGAAAAATCTTTGGTTCGCTTACTTTCGTAATAAATTTTCCCACAGTTTTGAGCTTCGCGCGTGTTTACAATTTGAATGCAATCGCCGCCGCGAGCTCCTTTTTTGATCTCTTCGATGCTGTCGAGCGTAAACTGCGCTTCCAACCATTCTTCGATGGCCAACTCTTGAACTTCGCCTTGCAATTGCATAGAACCTTGTTCTTGCTTGCGTTTCATTTCTTCGGTAAGTTGTTTTTGGTCGTCCAATTTTTTCTGAAGTTCTTTGATTTTCAATTCGTTTTCTTCTTCGGCCGCACGTTTGATTTTTAGTTTTTCCTCTGATAAAAGTTCGTTCAGTTTCTTCTGTGCTTCCAATTCAGCTAATGATTTCGCCTCTTCGTTTTCTCGTTTTAACTTTTCAATCTCAGCTTTGGCAAGATTCAACTCACTGATTTTCTTTGTTTTTTCATTCAGTTCTTCCTGTAACTTTTGGAATTGCTCGGCTTGTTCCTCTGAAAGTTTATTTTTGATTTTTTCCTCGATTATACGGCGTTCTTCCTTCAATTTTTCATCCAATTTCTCTTGAAAAAGTTCTTTTTCGCGTTTTTTGGTTAGCTCAAATTCCTCTTTTTCCTTTTGAATAAGTTCCAATTGATCCAATACCTTTTGTTGTTCCTCAAGAAGTTCTGTTTGATATTTGGAGCGAATCTCTTCTTCGAGTTGGTGGGTGATGATGTCGTTAACATTGATACTGGTTCCACATTTCGGACATTGGATGTGATTTTTTTCGGCCATAAATTAATTTATTTAAGTTTTTGAAGCGACTATAATGCCAATTATTAAAAACGTTACACTAAAGTTAGTTGGATTTTTAATTATCAAATAAACTAATTTATAAATTGTTTATTAGTAGCAATCAAAACGCGATTTTTCATAGGGAAAAACATCAGCCAATTCGCCGGAATAATAAAACTCAAAAGCAATGGAACCAAAGGTGTATTTTGAATTTCCAACCTCGTATTCTGAT
This sequence comes from Bacteroidota bacterium, assembly GCA_016866415.1. GTDB lineage: Bacteria > Bacteroidota > Bacteroidia > Flavobacteriales_D > Crocinitomicaceae > UBA952. Next base: position 3,292 of record VGML01000169.1, read on the forward strand.
CCACCGACGCTTGGATTTTTCTTCGGTTTTGATTTGGCATAACCCAAATTAAAAAGTGAAGCCAAAATCTCCGGACGATTGTCGATTGGAAATCCTGCTCGCTGCCATTGCATTTTAATTTGTTTAACGAATAATGCCGCGTACAAGTATGAATAATAGTGATTGTTAAATTGAACTAATCTCTTAATACGGGTGTTCATTGTGTCGTTAATGTTATTTGTGTAATTAGTCAAAGAATCATAATCAAGCAGGTTGGCAAATTTTTTCCCAAGATAGAATGTGCTTGTTGAGTCTTTTAAATACTTTTCAATTTTAATCGCAGTATTTTCCTTGATTCCTGTAACACCATATGAAAGGTTATTTTCTAAGACCAATACTTTCAGTGGCCCGATATAGCGTTTATACGACTCGCGTTTTGAGTTGAAAAGACGAATTTGCTCACCAGCCAAACAAGCTACAATCAAACGAGCTTCCACCCCTGAAGCTCTTGCCGCTGAATCAATCCATTTTTTATCTTTTTGCACGGCGATTCGAAATGCTTTCCATTCTTCGATGTTCATCCATTCAAACACACTCAGTCCTGTCGTTTTTTTCCTTTTGAATCTTTTTTCACGCAGTTCTTGAATTGCTGATATGTATTCTTCGTTGTCCGTGAGGCGAAGATCCACTGCATCGAGCATTTGCAAGGCGATTTTTTCATCTTTCGAATTTTGATACGCTTCGAGAATATACTGCGCGTTTTTTGGATAATATTCATTCAAGACCAAAATGCGATTCAAAACTTCATATCGGTGTCTCATCATCGAAACACTATCAACCTTGAACGACTGATTGTATTTGTCATGCATATCCTGAAAATACCTGTTATTCGCATCAATTGAACCCGCTTCATTCGTCAATTTGAATTTCATCGCGAAATAGGTCATCGTCAATAATAAGCCGTAAGCAGAGAATCCATAGAGTAAAATGTTAAATGGAATCTTAAACCATCTGCTTTGAAAAATTTTGCGCATTTCCGTTTTTTATTGCAAAGATAAGGGGTTTTTAGTTTGGGGAAAGTGATGGATTTTTGTATATTGACCATCTGAAGAAAAAGAATATTTCTATCTCGGCGATCTAAAATTTTTATTTTAATCGTATTGCATGAATTTGAATGAACGAGTGCCGAGTTTTTTTCACTAATTTAAAGAATTGATTTCAAAAGTCGAAAATTCCGCATAAAAGCCAATATGCAATTAAACGAAAAAGAAATAATATATTTGAAACAGAATAACATAAGTAATAATTTAGATTAAAAAACAATGATAAGGACAAAGCTTTGTTTTTTATTATTTGCTCCAATATTCACGTTTGTACAATTTAAAATTTTAGCAAGTGAAACAAATATCTTTGATTTCAATACCAATGAAACTGTGTATGCCCTCAAAGACAAAAAAACTATTACAGGTATGGTCTGTGCTCCTTATGAAAATGGGAAAAGAGATTTTACTGGACACGTAAATTTGCTAAAATGATTCTATGAATAGAAGATTAGTAAAGTTTTTTTTATTTCCCAATCTTCTTCTAACGCTGTTTCTAGCGCTTACATTTCAGTACTCTGCTCAAACGATTTCAGGAATTGTCAATTCTTATGTTGCGGTAACCGCGGTCACAACAAATACGGCAACTCTAAC